>JAYWAU010000335.1:0-4037 GCA_043782265.1 Ferruginibacter sp.
TTCTATATGTCCAACGAAGTAGGTGGTTATAACAATGAGTTGTACGTAAGTTTTTTAGAAAAAAATGGTACATGGACAGAACCTAAAAACCTGGGTAAAAAAATTAACCTGAAAAAATACAATCATACTACACCCTATTTGGCACCTGATGGAGTTACCCTGTATTTTAGTAGTAATCGCCCTGGCGGATTGGGGTACATGGATATCTGGATGACAAGACGGCTGGATGATACCTGGCAAAAATGGAGCGATCCTGTAAACCTTGGCAGCCCTATTAACACAGATGATATGGATACTTTTTTTACCATGGATGCTGGCGGAGAATATGCCTACATGAGTGAAGATTTGAATAGCTATGGTGAAAGTGACATCGTTCGCATTAAATTGTTGGAAAGAGAAAAGCCCGACCCTGTAATATTGGTAAGCGGCAATGTATATAATAAGAAAACATTGCAGCCATTAAGTGCTTCATTAATTTATGAAACCCTGCCGGATGGTGCTGTTGCGGGCAATGGCCTTAGTAATCCTACAGATGGAGCATTTAAAATGGTGTTGCCTTACGATAAAAATTATTTGATCAGGGCACAGGCCGATCATTTTTTTGCTATTTCAGAAAACCTGAATTTGGACTCTTTAATAAAAGTTGGATACAAAGAAATTCATAAAGACCTGTATTTAGTGCCTATCGAAATTGGCAGTATTGTAAGGCTGAATAATGTGTATTTTGATTTTGATAAATGGTTTCTGCGGCCTGAATCTTTTGTAGAACTGGACAGGGTGGTTAAAATGCTGGAAGAAAATCCTGCTGTAGAAATTGAGATGAGTGCCCACACTGATAGCTGGGGTAGCGATGACTACAATTTTAAACTAAGCGATAACAGGGCAAAGTCAGTGGTTGAGTATATTATTTCCAAAGGCATTCCATCTGGCAGAATTATTTCTCACGGTTATGGCGAAACAAAGCCGGTTGTACCTAATGATACCTACGACAACAGGCAATTGAACAGAAGGGTAGAGTTCACTATTTTGAAGAATTAAAAAATGTAAAAAGATGATAAATTTACTCGATCGGATTTTTCTTTTTTGTCTTACTAAATTCTTTAAGTAGTACTGACAGACAGAAATAAAATCACAGAAATGAAAATAACCGATACCTATTGGCTATTGAATCCATCGTACGCATTCTTATTTGGATGAGGTTATGCTGTGAGCAAAAGCAGGGTGAAACTGTTGCAAAGTATCTCTTAAATATTCCCTGTCGAGATGGGTGTAAATTTCTGTGGTGGTAATGCTTTCGTGCCCCAGCATTTCCTGCACGGCACGTAAATCAGCGCCACCTTCCACCAGGTGTGTAGCAAAAGAATGGCGAAAAGTATGAGGCGAAATAGTTTTGTTTATTCCTGCCAGCCTCGCCATCTCTTTAATGATTAAAAAAATCATCACCCTGCTTAATTTACTTCCTCTGCGATTTAAAAATAAAATATCATCGTTGCCAGGTTTAACAAAAATATGTACACGAATATCATTGCGGTAAATGTTGATGTATTTAATGGCATCGCTGCCAATTGGTACTAATCTTTCTTTATCGCCTTTGCCAATCACCCTGATAAAGCCTACATCCAGGTACAGGCAACTAATTCGCAGGTTTACTAGTTCGCTCACCCGTAGTCCGCAACTGTAAAGGGTTTCCAGCATCGCTTTGTTTCGGCCGCCTTCAGGTTTACTTAGGTCAAGCTGGCCAATAATTTTTTCTATTTCATCAAAACTTAAAATGTCTGGTAATGTTCTTTTTAATTTGGGCGATTCCAGCAAAGCAGATGGGTCAATAGTAATTATCTGTTCCAGCAAACAATATTTAAAAAAACTTTTAAGTCCCGAAATAATTCGTGCCTGAGAACCGGCAGTCATACCTAGTTCATTAATCCATCGGATAAATAATTCAAGGTCTTTTAATTCAATCTGTGAGGGCGTTTTTAAGTCACTGGCAGCAGATAAAAAGGAAGTTAATTTTTCAATATCATGCAGGTAGGCTTCTACAGAATTATCGCTCAGCGATTTTTCTAATTGCAGGTAGGCTTTAAAACCTTTTTTGTATGCATGCCACATGCTTATATTTTTGTTAGCCAATTTTGATATTTGGAAAGTTGATTTTTAAATTGTTTCCTTTAATTTCGTTTTACTACAGCAATATTAAATCAATAATGATAGTTAACCTTCGCTCATTCAGTAAAAAAGTATTGGTATATAAAAAATCAATGCGTTCGTTTTTAACCAGACTTGAAAATAAGCCCCCCATTACAATCAATAAAATGGTCGATCATGCTGACAGGGAAGTTTGGCAGGAAATTGATTGCCTTAGTTGTGGCAATTGCTGTAAAAAGATGACGCCGACTTTTACACCCAAAGACATTAGCCGTATTTCAGCGCATTTAGAAATGACACCTTTGGCTTTTAAAGAAAAATGGTTAACCTTCGATAAAAAAGACAAAGACTGGCAAAATAAAAAACAACCCTGCCAGTTTTTTAACATGGCCGATAACAAATGTTCTATCTATGCAGTGCGGCCGGCAGATTGTGCAGGCTTTCCACATCTTACCAAAAAAAAAGTAATAGAATATCTCCATGTTCACAGGCAAAATATTCAATATTGCCCCGCTACTTTTAAATGGGTTGAAAAAATGCAGGCCATGGCAAAAAATGGTTTTACTACAGATACACGTCCTCAATAAAAAAATAAGCTACGGGCTCATTAACAGGCATTGTAACCGATAAAATATCAAATTGAATTCTTTTCCATTTCGGAAATAAATAGAGGTATTGTTCGGCAGCATTAATAAGGTATTCTATTTTTTTCTTGCCAACTTTTTCTTCCGGAAAGCCAAATTTTCTTGATCTCCTGGTTTTGATTTCAATAAAATGTAACGTATTGTTTTTTATTGCGATAATATCTACCTCCCAATGGCTATGTCGCCAGTTTTTTTCCAAAATCTCATAACCTGCCTGTAGCAAATAATCAGCGCCTAGTTTTTCTCCTTCAATACCAGTATGGTTATGCGTTGCCATTATCAAATATAAATTAACTGTAGCGTTTGAAAAGCTTTTTTCAAAATATTGCCTTCCTGATATTATTACTTATTTTTGTTTCTGATAAATAAATCAAATGAAAAAAGACAAATCAATTCTTGTAAGTTTTATAATGCTGGTTTTAATGGCTTCTTTATATAGAATACTACCAGGAAGACCGCTGGGCTTTGCTCCGCAAATAGCTATCGCATTGTTTGCAGGCAGTATTGTAAAAGATAAGAAATATGCTTTTTTGTTGCCATTGTTTTCTATGCTGGTGTCCGATATTTTGTACGAAGTATTGTTTCAGTTTAAAGTATCTTCAGTACCGGGTTTTTATAGCGGGCAATTAATTAACTATGTGTTGTTTGTCGGCTTAACTGTTGTTGGCTTCGCCATAAAAAAAACAAACCCTGTACAAATTTTTGCCGGTTCAATTGCTGGCGCCACTATTTACTATCTGCTGAGTAATTTTGCAGTTTGGATTGGCGGAGGTTTAGATATTACCAACCAGCCTTACCCAAAAACAATGGCGGGCTTGCTGCACTGTTATGCAGAAGCAATTCCTTTTTACCGTGGCAGCCTTTACGCTACACTTATTTTTAGTGTTATTTTGTTTGGTGGTTATTACCTCATTAACAGGTATTTTAATCAAAAGCCAGCTTTAATAAAACTATAAATTTATCTCATACAAAATAAAATGCCACTATATTTTGAAGTGGCATTTTTGTTAAAGTAAATGTATGATTTAATTTTTTATTTAGCTAAAAAGCCATGTCCCCAAGTAGACATCTTATACTGTATAATTTCAATTTGGCTTTTGCGTGAAGGTAAAAAAGTAACTGTGGTATTTATGAAGTCAACTGTAATTAAGCACAGTTATAAAATTTACACTTCTTTTTCATATGCTTCATCAACCAATAAATTTTTACCATCTGCGGCAGCAGTTGCCAATTCATCGCAACGGTTATTTA
>JAYWAU010000336.1:0-11125 GCA_043782265.1 Ferruginibacter sp.
CCTGCCCCTCTTCAACCAGTCCAGATCCTTTGTGAAGGTCTAGACCGGTTGAAGGGGGGCAAGTCAAGCTGGCCGTGCGCAGTCCAGCTCCTCACGTTCTTTGCTCAATAGAAATTACTGGTGAAAGGCCGGTGATCTTATCCACATCAGGCCGCTCCATATCGCCAACAAACTGCCGGGCATAGGCGCTGAAACTTTCCATGTACCTGCGCTGACCTTCGTTGTAAATAGTATCAAATGCCAGCGACGATTTACCACTGCCACTTACGCCGGTAAACACTACCAGTTGATTCTTGGGTATTTTTATATCAATGTCTTTCAGGTTGTGCTCCCTAGCACCAAACACTTCAATAAATTCGTTGCTGATTATATCTTCGGAAGGAGACTTTTTTACTTTCGCCATGTATTATTTTACTGTATTGCAAAGATACAAAACAAAAAGGGTGGGGTTTGGTTGAGGGGATTTTGAGTTATTCTTTTATGAGTAATATCCTGAAGCTATAATTCATAGTAAACTACTAATACCTTTTGGTTGTATTAGTTCAAAAGGTTATTTTAGTTATACAAATAATAACCTTTGTCCAATTATGAAAGATAAATTATCACTTGCATGAAAAAAGAACTAAAAATATTATTAGCGGTTGTTGTGCTAATTATCGTATATGTCATAGGTATGTGGTTTCCATTGGAAATATTAAAACCCAACTATAAAGATGAATTAATTAATAAAAGTGAATATTATCGACTACTAATTTCGATTATATCTGCATTTATTACTTTTTCTGCAGTGATAGTAGCACTATTCAAAGATGATATACGAGAATATTGGAAATATTCCAAGATTGATTTTAACTCCCCTGCCAATATAACTATTGAAGACAGAAATGATGATGGAGATTCTCAGTCTGATGATTTGATCCAAGTGCGAAGGTTCTTATCAAGAATAGAAGTTCAAAATTCAGGTAATTTACCAACAATGAATGCTGAAATATATTTAGACAAATTGGAGTTTATTCCTAATGACTCTACAATTCCTCAATATGTTGAAACAACAGGAACACCAATTAAATGGAATGGAGCAAATTCAGAAACAATAATAATTCCACCAGGTGGCAAAAAGTTAATAAATGTTGTAGAGGTAATTGCACCAGAAAAAATCTCGTTACCAGATTCAGCAAAGGAGAGCAAACCAGCAAAACTAATAATAGGAAACATTGAAAATAAATTAGGGGATAATAAAGGAAAATGGAATGCAACTTTTACTCTATATGCACAAAATGTAAAAGCTACAAGTTTTGTTATAAATATAGAGTGGAATGGAATATGGAAAAATAGGCTTACCGAAATGAGTAATTATTTTAAAATTGAAAAAAAGGGGTAATCATGAAAAAGATATATTTATTACAATATAAAAAACCGACAGATGCCATGATTGAGAACCGTATAAAGTCGATTTCAGCTACATGGATTAAATACTTTGACGATAATTATATAGTAGAAACCGAAAAATCATCAAAAGAAATTTACGAGCTTTTGAAAGTTGGCTTCGAGGACACAAGCTTATTTATAATTGAATTAAATAAAACTAATTACTACGGTAGAATGAATACAAAGGTGTGGGATTGGTTAAAAGCCAGGACATAATTGTAGCTCACATTGTTGTGTGTCGAAGTTTTAGATATTATTAATACTAAATCTGCACAACAACTTATTGATAAATATTTTAAAAGTTAAATTATGGGACTAATTAAAGAACCACTAAATGTAGACTTTTCAACAAAGTCAGAACCATGGACTGAAAAAGAACTTTCAGATTTTAGAAAAATTCTGGAAAAGATTAAAGCAAAAAATGTAAGGCGTAAACAAAAATTAAATCTGAAACAGAACGAAAAGCAAAATTAACAATCGAACTACCCAGGCAATGATATATATATTGCTTGTTCTGCTGAACTGAGAAACAAAAGAGTCTAGCCAATTTATTAAGTTATAGAAAAGATTCTAACCCAATATATCTTTACTCATTAATTTGCACCCTTAATTATCCTCAATGTTATCAAACCTATTTGGCAAAAAAGAAGGAACCGAAACCGATGCTATTTTTAAAGATAAAGTGTATATCAATTCCACAGGCAAAATAAATGCCTGCCTGCAATTGGCTAAAGAAAACTCATCCGTAATTTTTATTGCCTGGTTTAACCAAACTGCAGAAATGTACAGAGCATTTTTTAAACAAAATGATGTTGATGAAACAAGAATACAACAAGCCCGTTTCCTGCAGTCAATTACGTTAGAAAACCATCAACCGGTGTTTCTAGAACATTACCCATTACATACAAAAGAACTTGAACTGGTAAAGGATTGGCAGCTTACAAACATCCCCGTTTTCAGTGCCATGGACGAACCGCTGTTTAAACATTTTGGCAGCGATAAAATGATTCCGCTGATAAAGTTGTT
Source organism: Ferruginibacter sp. (assembly GCA_043782265.1). Classification (GTDB taxonomy): domain Bacteria; phylum Bacteroidota; class Bacteroidia; order Chitinophagales; family Chitinophagaceae; genus Ferruginibacter. Next base: position 2,455 of record JAYWAU010000336.1, read on the forward strand.
TGGTATGAAGGAAAGTGAAGCCATTGAACATTCGTATGTAACAGAATCTATCATTAAAGGCCAGGGCAAGATTGCCAATAAAGTAATTACAGAAAAAACAGCCGGTTCACAGGCAGAGTGGATGAATAAAAATATGAACGATTAATTACGCCTCACTCATCCTTCGCAAATAATTCATCACCGCAGTAATTTCCCCGTAACTATAACCATCACCCAGTTTTTGTTTGACAGGCGCAATGGCCAGGCTGTTGTTGGTTTCTTCAATGGCTTTGGTAATCACCTTTAATTTTTCTGCATTCACCAGTTCATTAATTTTAAGTTCACCGGAGAAAATAAAATGTGCCAGGTGACCTTCAACAGTGCCGGTGGAGAGACCTCTTTCAAAAGCAATTTCATCAACCGACCGGCCTAACTGAAACAGTTGCAGGCTTAGCTTTTTGGTATCGGAAGTTTTTTCGACAGCAGAAGATTTGCGTTGGCGCTTAGGTACTTTTGCGTCAATTTTTGTGGTGAGATTGTTAGCCCTGCAATAATCTATAATGGCATCTAAAAAGTTGTTGCCATACCGCTCCAGCTTGATGGCCCCAAATCCGGAGATCTTTGCCAATGCCGCATTGGTGAGGGGCAGGTAAGTAGCCAGCTCCATCAATGTAGCATCACTAAAAACCTGGAAGGCAGCTACATTTTCTTCTTTTGCCAGGTCATACCGGATGGCTTTTAGTTTTTTAAACAGGTCTGCATGCACAGGTTCTGCCATACTGCTTTTTTGTACAATTTCTTTATTTACCGAAACAGACTTTACCAGCATCACCTGCATCTCTCCTCTCAATATCTGCTTACTTATTTCAGTGAGTTGCAGCACCGGGTATTCTGTATCGCTTTGCTGCAGATAGCCCAACTGCAGCATATCTTTTACATACATTTTCCATTGGTCTTTGCTGATGTCTTTACCAATACCAAACGTTTTGATGGATTGGTGTTCTGTTCTTGTAGTACTGCTGCCCCTTAAAAAATCAATCACATAATTAATCCCAAATCTTTCCTGTAATCGTGTAACAGCACTTAACAATTTTTGTGCTTCAATGGTAGCATCTGTCTTTTCTTCCTGGCTCAAGCACACATCGCAACTGCCGCAAAAATTGGCAGCTGGTTCGTCAAAATAATTTAATAAAAACTTACGGCGGCATTGTCTTGTTTCGCAAAACGCTGCCATCTGGTCCAGCTTTTTCAGCATTACCTTGCTCTGTGCTTCGTTGCCTTCTACCCTGGCAAAACTTTTTAGTTTAAACACTTCCGAAGCACTATAAAATAAGATGGCTTCACTTGGCAGTCCGTCCCTTCCTGCCCTGCCGGTTTCCTGGTAATACCCTTCAATATTTTTTGGCAGGTCTACATGCACAACAAACCGCACATTGCTTTTATTGATGCCCATCCCGAAAGCGATTGTCGCCACAATAATTTTTATTTCATCTTTTAAAAACTTATCCTGGTTTTCTTCTTTTATATTTTTCTCCAGCCCTGCATGATAAGCTGCTGCTGCATATCCTTCATCTCTCAGGTCCTCAGCAAGTTTTTCGACAGAGCTGCGGCTAAGGCAATAAATGATGCCGCTATCTTCTTTATGCTCCGACAAAAAATCTGTTAACTGATTAAAATGATTCCGCTTTTGTTTGATGTAATAACTGATGTTGGGACGATTAAAAGAATTTTCATACACCGTATAGTCTGTTACTTCCAGCTTCTGAATAATATCTTTTTTAGTAAGCGAATCAGCCGTAGCAGTTAAGGCAATAATTGGCACAGCAGGAAACTGCTTTTTTAGTTGCCCCAGCACCAGGTACTCCGGCCTGAAATCGTGGCCCCAGTGGCTGATGCAATGTGCTTCATCAATGGCAAATAAGGATACATTGATCTCCTTTAAATAATTGAGCAACCCATTTTGCCCCAGCAAACGTTCGGGTGCTACATACAATAATTTAAGCCGGTTATTTTTTAACTGATGAATGATGGAAGATTGCTCTGAAGAAGATTGGGAGGAATTTAAAAAAGCCGCAGCAACACCATTTAATTTCAACGCATCCACCTGGTCTTTCATCAGTGCGATCAACGGCGACACCACAATTGTAACCCCTTCCATTACCAATGCAGGTATCTGGTAACACAATGATTTACCGCCACCGGTAGGCATTAAAACGATGCTGTCTTTTTTTGCCAGCACATTTTCAATAATTTCTTCCTGGTTGTGCCTGAATGAATTATAGCCAAAGTATTGTTGTAATGTTTGCTGAATATTGTACATATCGGTCCGGTTCATTTTATCTCCGTCGACAAGATAAAAATCTTTTGCTTATCCTTTTATAAAAAATGAGCTGAGTGATCGGCAATAAAAAAATTATCTCCCTGTAACGCAATACCAGTAACACTTACAGTTTTATTACAGCCTATTCTTTAAAAAATATTTGGAATTTTAAAAGTTGCGGTTATACCTTTGTACCAGTTCTTTAGTTATCGCTTATCAAGAAAGGCAGAGGGTAATGGCCCGATGACGCCTTGACAACCTATCATTCAATTCCACGTTGGAAGTGAAAGAAAAGGTGCCAATTCCATCCCGTTTTTTCATGCAGCGCATGTTGAAACAGCGGGAAGATAAGTCAGATCCACAGCTCAAAATATCTACACAAAATATTAAAAGCTCATCTGATTTATCGGGTGAGCTTTTTTGTTGTCCCTACATCAGGCCTTTAGGCATGAGTGAGGAAGCACAAAACTCAACCGGTAAAATTTTCTCTTGAAATGCGTGAAAGAAATTTTTTCATCCTCCGGTCGAAATAAAAATACCGGAACAAATTTTTATCATGAGCAACGCAACACAATTACTGTACAGCATTCCGGTTGATCCGCTTACAGGTGCTATCAGCGTACCCATTTATCAAACCAGCACTTTTATACAGGATGCACCCGGTGTAAACAAGGGCTACGACTATGCCTGAAGCAATAACCCCACAAGGGAAGCACTGGAAGGCATTGTCGCAAAACTGGAAAAGGTACCCATGCATCTGCTTTCAGCAGTGGTTTGGCAGCTATTGCAGCCCTGGAACAGGCCCTTGTAAAAATCAACGAATTAAAATCAGGAAGGGAACAACAACTTACATCTCAATCAGCATAATTTAAAATACTAACAATGTCAACAAACAAACTCTGCATCGGCCTATTTGGTTTTGGCGTGGTGGGTAAAGGTTTATACGATGTATTGCACAGCACCCCCACCTTACAGGCATCCATCAACAAAATATGTATAAAAAATATTGATAAAAAAAGAAGCCTCGCAGCAGAGCATTTTACTGACAATGCCGACACTTTATTAGATGATGAAAACATCAATGTAATTGTTGAATTGATAGATGATGCGGATGCGGCTTTTATCATTGTAAAAAAAGCCCTGCAAAGTGGCAAGGCGGTGGTGAGTGCCAATAAAAAAATGATAGCCGAGCATTTTGAAGAATTGTATACCCTGCAGCAAAAATACAACACGCCGTTTTTATACGAAGCTGCTTGTTGCGCCAGCATGCCCATCATCCGCAATTTGGAAGAATATTATGATAACGATTTGTTGCAATCATTCCGGGGCATCATCAACGGCTCTACCAATTTTATCCTTACCAGAATATTCCAGGAGCAGGTAGCATTTAACGAAGCCTTACTGCTTGCCAAACAATTGGGGTTTGCAGAAAGCAACCCCACGCTGGATATCGGCGGTTTTGATGCAGCCAACAAACTAAGCATTTTACTGGCACATTCCTTCGGCATCATCGCTACAACAGACAAGTTTATTTTTAACGGCATCACCAATATTTCTTTGCAGGATGCCACCGTTGCCAAAGAAAAAAAGTACAGCATAAAATTAGTAGCCAATGCACAAAAGCTCGCTAACGGGAAACTGGCGGCATTTGTATTGCCACAGTTTGTAACCGAAGCAGATGACCTGTACCATGTACACAATGAATTTAATGCCATCACTACCGAAAGCAGTTTTGCAGACAAACATTTTTTTAAAGGCAAAGGGGCAGGTGCTTTTCCAACAGCCTCGGCAGTATTAAGTGATATTTCAGCGCTCCGGTATGATTATAAATATGAGTACAAAAAGATAGCACATCAAACAGATACACAGCTAAGCAACGACTATTATTTAAAAGTATTTGTAAGTGTGGATGATATTGAAAAGATCGATAAAAAAGATTTTGAATGGATAGAAGAATGGCACAATGAATTTCATTATAGCTGGTTGATTGGTATAGTGCACGCTGAAAAATTATTCAAATCCGATTGGTGGAAACAACCCGGTATTTCGCTGATAGCGTGCCCCGAGGCGGTAATTGAAAATATTGAGTATAAAAAAATAAGTAAACGAAGCCTCGAACTGGCAGGAGTTGTATAGGTTTAGTGTTTTCAGTTTATTGTTTTTTGTTTTTTATTATTTGTTATGGCCTGCTAAAATATAGCAGGCTTTTTTTATGGCTTGTTTTATAAAATATTTGTCCGGGCTGAGAAGCTTTGTTGATAATTGTTGCATCGCCCTCTTGTACCTTATACCATTTTGGAACTTTCATTACAGCGCAGGGTGCAAATTAAAAATACCGAAATATCAACTACAAAATCAACTTTTAAATAAATAGTCTATTGATTTGGTAGACTAATATTAACAGCTTACTTTCGTTGTGTAAAAATTAATCCATCATTGAAAGCTTAATTTTTATAACGATGTGTAAGGCATCAAAATAGTCACGTGGCCGAGTGGTTAGGTTTAAGTCTGTAAAACTTTTTACGATGGTTCGACGCTATCCGCGACGTCTGAGTAGTAATATGGCAGGCAATCGTAAAGGGGCGGTATTTTTATACCGCCTTCTTTTTATTACTACCCAACTTGCATTTTAGTTTTAGAATTTCAGAAGATAGCCTGCTAAAGCGGGCTTTCTTTTTATAAAAATTTGAAGCTTTTATTCTGTAGTTGTTTACAATAAGTCATTTACCACGAAAAGTATCCTGCGTTTTAGAACCTGCCTCATTGATTCGGTTGCTAAAAATTAGCTGACTAATTAAACAGGTATGCAATTTGTTGAAGCATTCAAACTAATAATAATTATTTTTAAGTTTAAACAACTTTTTATGGAATACAGAACATTAGGTGACTCCGATCTTAAACTTTCTGCGATTACATTTGGTGCATGGGCCGCCGGTGGATGGATGTGGGGAAAAACTGACAGGAATGATGCTATTGAGGCCATCAGGGCATCGTATGAAGAAGGCGTAACTTCTATAGATACGGCACCCATTTATGGGCAGGGTGATAGCGAATCAATCGTAGGGGAGGCCATCAAAGATTTGCCCCGGGATAAGGTGCAGTTACTAACCAAGTACGGTATGCGCTGGGATCTTGCAAAAGGCAATTTTGGTTTTAAAAGTAAAAATAACCAGGGAGAAGATATTGACATTTATAAATACGCCGGCAAAGAAAGCATCATCAAAGAATGTGAAGACAGTTTGAAAAGATTGGGAACAGACTATATAGATCTTTACCAGATTCACTGGCCAGACATCACTACGCCAATACAGGAAACGATGGAAGTTGTTGCACAATTAATTCAACAAGGTAAGGTAAGGCACGCGGGTGTTTGTAATTACACTGCAACGCAAATGGAAGAGGCAGCACAAACAATAAAACTGGTGAGTAACCAGGTTCCATTCAGTATGGTTAATCGTGGAATTGAAGAAGAGACCGTTCCCTATTGTATTGAAAACAACAAAGCAATATTAGCATATAGTCCTTTGGAACGTGGGTTATTAACCGCCAAGATGAAACCGGGTTATAAATTCGCAGAAGGTGATCACCGGACAACCAATAAATTCTTTACTGATGAAAGTATTGCGAAGACGAATACATTGTTGGAAAAAATAAAACCATTGGCCGATAGCAAAAATGTAACGTTGGCACAACTCGTTATCCGCTGGACATTGGAAAGACCCGGTATTACCATTGCCCTGGTGGGTGCCCGCAACAAACAACAGGCGGTACAAAATGCAAAAGCCATTGAGCTAAAACTTACCCATGAAGAGATTGATTTTATCAACCTGCACCTTTATCAATATTAATAAAATATTAGTGGAAATTTGTGAAAATTAGCTGTCGCTTTGCTAACATTCATTCACCGGGTATCCGACCGGATGACTATAATCTTTCGATAGAAGCAATCTTAACATCTCTGTCAAACGATTCTCCATGGCTGGGGTTATTCTGAATTTTTCTTACAACATCCATTCCTTTAAACACTTTTCCAAAAGCTGCAAAGCCAAGGCTATCACTGCCTGCTGAACCATTGCTGTCAAATTGTGGCTGATCTCCCACGCAAATAAAAAATTCCGTACTGGCTGTTCCCGGTATAGTTCGGGCCAAAGAAATAGCCCCACTCACATGAGATAAACCCGTTTTTTTTGTTGACTCATGTTCAATACCGGGAATCTTTACCAACAGGTTACTGTTTGTTTTAAAAATGCCTCCCTGCACTAAACCACTGTTATATTCCGAAGGAACATTTTCATTACTAAGCACCCTGTAAAAGGAACTGTTTTTATAATACCCGGAATCTACATACAACAAAAAAGCAGCTACAGTTTTTGGTGCCTTATCGGGATATAATTCAACCTCCACCTCTCCATAATCTGTATTAAACAGTACATGAGGGTTCTTATATTTGGGGTGGCTACACGAAATAAAAACAACCGCCGTTAATAGGATTAATAGTTTATTCATACAGGCAAATTACTTACTTATTTTCTATGCCGCAAGGGCTGCCAACCTTTTGCAGGATTATCCTATTCAGCAGTGGCTTTCGAAAGGTTGGCAACCCTGAAGTCTCCGGCAATTTGAAATGCACCCAATTATGCTTGATTGGGTTATAAAAATCAACTTATACGATTTGTTAAAAAGGTTGTCTAATATAAAAATTGGCTACAGTTAAAATGATCTTTTGAAAGCCGCTTAAATCCGGTTGTATAAATTTCATGCACTTTTTATCTCTTAATAAACAAGATTAAAAGCTGGTCGCTTTTTTTCCCAAACTGTGTAAGTTAATATCCAAAAAGAAGGGTGGTTGTTTCCAATTTATAGTCAAAACCCCGTGGCACCATTTTAGTTTGATTTTCTGTATAAAAAACAAACTTTATGCAAACGAACGAAAAATTAATTGAGGTTTTAAATGACCTTATAGAAATTAACAACGACCGTGTACAGGGCTATGAAAAGGCTACACAGGAAACTAAAAATCTTGATGTTGATCTGCAGGCCATTTTTCACAGCCTTGCCAACGACAGTAGAAAATATGGTGCTGAACTTACACAGGAAGTTAACAAGCTGGGTGGCGAAGCCGCAAGGGATACTACCACAAGTGGTAAAATTTACCGGGCATGGATGGATGTTAAAGCAGCATTCGCAGGCCATGACCGTCAGTCGGTTTTATCATCTTGCGAATTTGGAGAAGATGCAGCACAAAAGGCGTATTCATCGGCCTTAGCATCTGATGCAGAAATGAGTGCTGAAGTACGTAAGTTGATTGTTGATCAACAGGACACTTTAAAAATAGCACACAACCTAATAAAAAAATACAGGGATTTGCATCAGGCGGTAAACGCTTAGTTGATCCTTTTACAAATGAAAGCCTCGAAAATTTCGGGGCTTTCATTTGTAAATTTTATTTTGTATAACCATCAGCAATGGTGATGGCTTCGCTAATAATTGCAAGGCCCTCATTAATTTGTTCCCTTGTTACACAAAGTGGTGGTGCAATAAAAATATAACTCCAGCGTACAAATGTGTACATGCCGAGTTCCTTAATTTTTGCAGCTAGGTTATTCATCACTGCCATTTCATCTGGCTTTGCATTAAAGGGAGCCATAGGTTCTTTAGTGGCTATATTCTTTACTAATTCAATACATCCCAATAAACCAGTATTTCTATAATCGCCAATGCAAGGATGTTGCTGTTTTAATAACTCCACCTGCTCTTCTAAGTAGCTCCCCATCGCAGCAGCATTTTCAATCAGGTTATCCTCCTCATAAATTTTCAATGTTTCAACTGCCGCCGCACAAGCCACCGGATGTGCTGAATAAGTAAGCCCCAGGGGCAACATGGCATCATCATATTTGGCAGCAATTTTATCGCTCACCATCAAACAACCAAATGGTAAATAGCCGCAGGTAAGTCCTTTGGCCATTGCAATCATATCAGGTATAATATCATGGTTTTGAAAGCCAAACCATTTACCTGTTCTGCCAAAACCACTCATCACTTCATCCATTATTAAAAGGATGCCATGCTGGTTACAAATGTTCCTCACTTTTGCCAGGTAACCTTTTGGATAATGCAAACAACCCGATGAACCCGACTCTCCTTCCAGTAAAACGGCCGCAATATTAGCCGGGCCTTCATAAGCAATAATACGTTCCAGCGAGGCAATAGCTTCTTTCAATAAATTTTCTTCTCCATACTCCCAGCGGTATAAATGTGGTAAATCAAAATGAATGAAATTAGGTGCCTGTTGCGCATCTACAGAAAATTTTCTTGGGTCTCCACCTGCCGCCATTGCGCCATTTGAAGAACCATGATAAGACTGATACCTTG
>JAYWAU010000337.1:0-4017 GCA_043782265.1 Ferruginibacter sp.
ACTAACTATAGCTATGAAAATTTATTAGAGGTTGCCAAAGGGCAAATTGAAAGAGAAGAGGGGGCAATTATAAATTCAACAACTACATACGAATCTTCACCACAATTTATTTTTATAGATACTGATATGTATGTAATGAAAGTATGGTGTGAATTTGTTTTTGATAAATGCCATCATTGGATACTGAATACCATTGTAGAAAGAAAATACGATCTGTACCTGTTGTGTAATATTGATTTACCCTGGATAAAAGATGAACTAAGAGAATATCCAGACCTTGTAACAAGAGAAAAATTATACCATTATTATAAAGATATTATGGTGAACCAACAAGTACAATGGATAAATATAAGTGGCAATTATGAGGAGCGCTTACAAACAGCAATTAATGCGGTTAATGAAATAAAATAAATCAAAACCATCCCTTTTTTCTAAACATAATTATCATCCAAACCGGAATAATTAACATAGCTCCTACTGCCGCAAAAAATCCCCTGTCATTATGTAGCCAGGGAATTTTTTCAAAATTCATACCGAATATACCACCAATAACTGTTGCAGGTGCAAGTAAACAGGTTACTATCGCCATTACCTTCATCACTTCATTCATACGCAGGTTTACATTATTTAAATAAAGATCCTGAAGGTTCATCGTTATGTCGCGGTAGTTTTCCGAGAGATCATTTGCCTGAATGATATGATCATAAACATCTTTAAAATACTTTAAGGTTCGTTCATCAATCAAATCACTTTCAGTTCTTATAAACCCGTTGATAACTTCCCTTACAGGTGCAATACTTCTTTTAAGGATGATCATTTCTTTACGCAACAAATTTATTTTCGCCAAGGCGCTGCTGTTGGCGCTACTTTGTATTTCTTCTTCTATATTCTCAATTCGCTCTCCTAATTTTTCCATTACCGTAAAATAATTATCTATAATCATATCCAGCATGGCATAACATAAATAGTCAGGCCCGGTTTGTCTTAGTTTACTGGCAGCTATTCTTAATTTATCCCGTATTGGGTTAAACACATCTTTTTCGGGTTCTTCCTGAAAACTCAATACAAAGTTTTTGCCAAGTACAATACTTATCTGTTCATGCTCAACTTTATATAATTTATCATTGTAAAAAAGCATATTGCAAATACAGAACAACACGTTTTCAATCTCATCCATTTTAGGTCGCTGACCTATGCTTTGAATATCTTCCTGAATTAACGGGTGTACGCCATAATAATTACACAAAGCCTCCACATCCGATTTACGTATGCCATCTACATTTATCCAGGTTATTTTGTTATTGTTGAGGTAGGGATAACATTCTGTAATATTACTCAATGTTTTCTCTTCAACGTTGGAGGAGTCATAATCATAGACAAAAATTTTAGTGGCCTTTGCCTCTTCCCTCACAGGAACCCTTGTGGGATTCACTTTTACAATTTCTTTTGTACGACTGGCATTAAAAGGCAATAATATCTTTTGTATATAATATTTACTCTTACGGTTCATTTGCAGGAATTAAAAATGTTTTTTACCTCAATAGCTAAAAGGAAAATTACCAATTTAAAATGAGATGGCTATAAGAATCTGAATTAATTATTAATGCAAAAAACCGAAGTTTTCGTACTTCGGTTTTTTACTTTTATTTACTTAAGTTAATTACCATACACACATAAAAATTTAATTCTCATTATCTTCAATTGTTCCCAGCTAAAACTACTGTCTGCCAATTCTTCCTGTGCAATCTGCAGGCTGCTGGTTTCGCAGGCTTTAAAATAATCAATAATTTCTTCCTGCTCATATTCATCTACCATTTCATCAATCGCATAATCAAGATTTAATTTTGTGCCACTGGCAACAATGGTTTCCATCTCTTCCAGTAATTCAGTTATGTTAAGATCTTTTGTTTTTGCAATGGTTTCAAGCGGAATCTTTTTATCAACATTTTGAATGATAAAAATCTTGTTATTATTCCTGTTTACTACGCCTTTCATAACAAAGTCATCCGGCCGCTCCACTTCGTTTTCACCAATGTATTCTACAATAAGATCAACGAATTTTTTGCCATACCGCATTGCTTTTCCTTTACTAACACCCTGGCATTTTTCAAGCTCTTCAATGGTGGTTGGGTACATAGTAGCCATATCTTCTAAGCTGCCTTCTAAAAAAATAACAAATGGGGGTAAGTTTTTTTCTTTAGCAACTTTTTTACGGAGCTCTTTCAGCAGTTCAATTAATTTTTTATCTGCAATAACAGCCGGGCCTACCGCCGCCGCAGCCTCATCATCATCTCCATCGGCCTCCTCAAATAAATTATTCAATATTATTTTAAAGGACGTTGGCTTCTTTAAAAAACCCTGCCCTTTTTTGGTTATTTTTAAAACACCATATTCTTCAATGTCTTTTTGTATCAATCTATCCAACATCATCTGGCGCATTAACGAATTCCAATAGTGTTCATCTTTGTTTTTGCCAATAGCAAAAAATTCTCTTTCATCGTGCCGGAACATTTTTACTTTTGGGTTTGGTTTACCACGTAAAATATGCATCAGGTAGTCCATTGTAAACTGTTCATCTAATCCCTTCACAACGGTCAAAACTTGTGTTGCCTCCGCTTTTGCTTCCATTAATTCTTTAGGATTATTGCAGTTGTCGCACATTTTATTATCACATTGTGCTGTATCACTCTCTTCTCCAAAATAATTCAATAATATTTTTCTTCTGCAAACAGAGCTTTCACAATAAGCTACTGTTTCATTTATGAGTTGTGCACCTACTTCTCTTTCACTAAGTGGCTTATCTCTCATCAGGTGTTCCAACTTGGCTACATCTTTATGACTGTAGTATAAAATACATTTTCCTTCCATGCCATCCCTTCCTGCCCGCCCAGTTTCCTGGTAATAATTTTCAATTGATTTTGGAATATTGTAATGTATCACAAAACGAACATCCGGTTTATCTATCCCCATTCCAAATGCAATGGTGGCTACAATTACGTGTACCTCTTCATTTAAAAATAAATCCTGCCGATCAGCCCTTAATTTACTATCAAGGCCTGCATGATAAGCCACTGCTTTAATTCCGTTTGCATTCAACATATCCGCCAACTCTTCGGTTGTTTTCCTGTTAAGCGTATAAATGATACCGCTTTTTTCTTTGTTTTGGGTAATGAAACGAACGATACTTTTTACAGTTTGATCTTTATTTATTTTGGGTAAAATTTCATAAAATAAATTTGCCCTGTTAAAGGAAGAAATAAATATTTGCGGATTTCGCAATCCAAGATTCCTTAAAATATCACTTTGTACTTTTGGGGTAGCTGTTGCGGTAAGTGCAATCATAGGTGCATCCGGACTGATTAATTCCATCATCTCTCTCAGGCGGCGGTACTCAGGTCTAAAATCATGCCCCCATTCCGAAATACAATGGGCTTCATCAACTGCAAAAAAAGAAATTTTAAGGTCCTTAAAAAACTCAATGTTTTCTTCTTTGGTTAATGTTTCAGGCGCTACATACAACATTTTTGTTTTGCCTGTCATTAAATCATCTTTTACAATTTTTTGTTGTCCTTTATTGAGTGTACTATTTAAAAAATGGGCTACATCATCTTTGCTACTGTAACTACGCACCAAATCAACCTGGTTCTTCATCAGGGCAATTAGTGGAGAAACAATAATAGCACACCCTTCACTAATAATTGCGGGTAGTTGATAACATAAACTTTTGCCCCCGCCGGTGGGCATTATTACAAGGGCATCATTGCCTGCTAATAAATTTTTTATGATTGTCTCCTGTGGTTCCTTAAAACCATCAAAGCCAAAATAGTCTTGTAATTGAGCTGTTAGATTCAAATTTTTTTCAACACTGATTGCTTTTACTGCGGAGCTTTTGGTGGATTTGTCTTTCTTCTCCTTAACAGGGGCAGATTTTTTTGTTTTTTTTACTGTGGTCATATAGCTATCTTCTCCTTAACGCCGTTTAAAATTTTTACAGAAACTTAAAATTGTTAGTCTAAA
>JAYWAU010000338.1:0-4015 GCA_043782265.1 Ferruginibacter sp.
CAACACCTAATTTGTCAACAATTATTTTCTTTACTCTTGTTGCAATGTCTGACATGGTAGTATTATTTAGTTAATCAGGTGCAAAAATATACTTTTTGCAATAAATACAAAGAAATATAAATAAAGGCAAAATAGCCAATTTTGACACACCTGGTTGTTAGTGATAAACAAAATTGCCGTTGATAGTTGAAACAAACAAATATATTTTTATGCCCGGATATTAACTGCTCCGATTGCCGGTTGATTATTTTATAAAAGCATGGCCACCCATAAATAAAAAAGTTTGTATATTGTACTCCTTCGCTACCCTGGATAAAATTAAGAAAGCTAAAAAACGATTTTTATGGGCTTAAAACAAATAGATCACGGTAGCAAATTATACCATCAAATGGTTCAGTTGAGGCTGGATATTTTACGTAAACCATTGGGGTTGTCTTTTACAAAAGAAGAATTAGATAAGGAAAAAGATGATATTTTAATTGGTTCTTTTGATGAAGATCAAATGTTGGGCTGCTGTATACTTACCAAAATTGACGACCGCAGAATAAGACTGCGGCAAATGGCTGTTCAAAAAAAATTACAGGGAAAAGGTATTGGTGAATCAATTGTAAGTTTTGCTGAAAATATTGCACGGGATAAAGGATATAAAATTTTGATGATGCATGCACGGGATACTGCCATAGGCTTTTACGAAAAATATGGCTATGTTGTAAAAGGCGATCAATTTATAGAGGTAAAAACCAATCACCATGTAATGGAAAAACGCCTGCACTAATTATGGATGAACCTTTGCAACCAGCATTTTTCTTACATCCTGTATTTCTTCACTTGGAAATGCATCTTTTGGCACAATAAAAAAAGAGCGGGAATCAAAATATAAATGGAAGAAATGCGGACTTTCCATGGTAGCACTAAAAGCAGTCCAGGGCCACTTTCGGCTACCTCTTTCATTTTCTATTATAAAATCATCTTTCCCTAAAGTTGCTTTAAATGTATCTTTAAACGTAGCAGATTTTTTATAAATGATGGCAGGTAACAAATACCAAAAAGCTATCATTAATGTAAACCATAAAACAGAGCTTAGCAAAAAAGCCAGTGGAGATATTTTCTTTAAAAAAAACAAGGCTGCTGCTACAATGGCAAATACATTCACTGCTATCATCATTACTTTAATTTCTTTACGGGTAATAAAATGATACCGTAATGCCTGTATTACTTTGCCTTTGTTGTAGATGAACAATTGTGATTTCATACCGTAAAGATACCATATAAATGATAATGGGTAGAATCAGCAGGCCTGAAATTAAGACGTAATTCAGCAATTTATATACATTTGTACCGATGTACATTTTAATAAATAATACCCCCTATCATTTCAAAACAATGTTGGTGGCGGTGTGCTTTTTTGCTGTAAGTTGCTTGCTTTTTTGCTGTTCAGAAAAACACCCTCCCAGAAATGTTGAACGTTCTTTTTACTATTGGAAATCTATTTTTAAATTAACTGATTTTGAAAAAAAGAGGCTGGATAGTCTACAGGTAAAAACAATCTATCTTAAATTTTTTGATGTGGACTGGAATGATGAAATACATCAGCCAATTCCAAAGGCGCAGGTTCGCATAATTGACACTTTCTATTTGCAATCAAATAAAATAAAAATAATTCCTGCTGTTTTTATTACCAACGAGTGCATACAAAAATTAAATACTTCGCAGGTAAATGAATTAGCTGGAAAAATTGTATTGCTGATAAAAAATATTCAAATCAATTCTTTACAAGGTCTAAAAATAAACGAAGTACAAATAGATTGTGACTGGTCATCATCTACAAAAGAAAAATATTTTTCTTTACTTACAAGCATCAAGAATCTTGGATTCCCTAATCTGTCTGCTACAATAAGATTACACCAGGTAAAATTTTCAGCAACTACCGGTGTGCCTCCTGTTACCAAAGGTTTACTGATGTGTTACAATATGGGTAACCTAAAAGATCCTGCAACCAAAAATTCGATTATTGAAATTGCTGAATTAAAAAAATATGCCGGTAATCTTGGTACTTATCCATTGCCATTAGATGTTGGCTTACCCCTATTTGATTGGTATGTTTTAGTTAGAAAAAATAAATACAAAGGCCTGGTAAAATCAATTGATACCCATAACCCGGTACTATCAGCAATAGCAGCAGATCAATTTATTTTCTTAAAGGATACCATCCTCAATGATATTGAATTTAAAAAAGATGATCTGTTACGAAGAGAAAAAAGCGAATACATTGAAGTTGTAAATGCTGCTGCATTTATCAGCAGCAAATTAAAAAACTCAGCACTATCCCTGGCCCTCTTTCATCTTGATTCTGTAACTTTAAAAAAATTCTCAACCCATGAATTGGAAAATATTTATAACAGTTTGCATTAGTACTATTATCATTTTTTTTCCTCAAAATATTATTGGATGCGGACCAGAAGCTGACCCATATGATTATTACACCTCCTTCTTTCACCAAAACCTTCCTGATGCAAAAGGGTACAAACCATTTTACTATACCGGTTATAACTTTTTGTACGACGAAACTGAACCCGTAGAAGTCGCTGACCTTTTGGCCAACGAATGGGCAGGTTATTGCGGCACACCAGTTACAGATGAAGATGCCAGACTGTTCGTAAATAAATTTTTAAGAGAAGATGAGTATAACCTGTATTTAAAAATTGAAAAAAATGCAACCGCTAAAATTCCCGACAGTGTGCTTAAAAACAGCATGACTAATTATTTTATTACCGGTAAAAATCTGGAGGCACTTGGTTATATTCTGTATGCAAAACAGGTTGAACCTTTTGTAACAGGTAATGAAGATAGCTGGGAGCCTTTAAAAAGAGACAGCACGAAAATGGCCAAACTAATAAAGAATGGCCAGCAGTTATATGCAGCAGCAAAAGATGATTTCATTAAATTGAAATACGGCTATCAGTTGGTAAGGCTTGCTCAATATAGCAGGCAGTATGCTGAGACAATAAAATTTTATGACGGGTATATTGCCCCCAATAAAACCAACAGTGTTTTACAACCATTGGCATTGTCTTTAAAAGCGGGAGCTTTAAATGGCTTGGACGATAAAAAGCAGGCTGCGTATTTGTACAGTAAATCGTTTAGTGCATCGGTTGCAAAAAGAGTTAGTAATTATATCAGTTTTAGGTGGGTTGTAGATTTTAAATCTGACAGGAATGAATATCTGTCCGTTTGCAAAAATAATAAAGAGAAAGCTGCTATGCTGGCGCTATTTGCGTTAGGAAGTACAGAGAATGAATTAGCCACCATTAAAAACATCTATGCATTAGATGCAGCTAATAATGAATTGGAAGTTTTAACAGTTAGAGAAATTAATAAACTGGAAGAAAAATATTTTACCCCTGCGCTGCAAAATGAAAAGGGTGGAAAGACATTTTATTTTTCCTGGAATGATGGCCAAACAGATAGTGCTATGAATATGGCCGGGAAAGAGCTTGCCCCACTTGCCAGCTTTCTTAATGATATTGCCAAAAATAAACAAGTGCGAAATGCAGGTTTGTATGAGACTGCCGCAGCTTATGTTGCCTGCATGATGAAGGATTATACCACCGCAAAAAAATATTTATCAGCTGCAAAAAACATGTCGCTAACTCCAAAAGTAAAGGACCAGTGGATGCTAACAACTTTGTTGGTTTCTATAAATGATCAGGATAAAATTGACGCCGTATTTGAAGAACATTTGTTACCATCTATAGAGTGGCTGGAAACAAAAGCTAAAAATGAAAAGCCGGCTGATATGGGTTATTATGAAATTACACAATGGAAACAGTTTTACAGAAACCTGATGAGTGAAATCATTGCACGCCGTTATCACCGCCAGGGAGATATTGCCAAAGAAGTACTGGCCATTGGAGCTGCAGACTGGATTAACTACGGGAGTGATAATTACTACAATACCGTAAATGGGATTTCATTTTTGCGCAATAATTTAGATGCGAAAGATGTAGAAAAATTA
>JAYWAU010000339.1:0-4012 GCA_043782265.1 Ferruginibacter sp.
ATTTTCTACAATCTTCTTTTGTTCTTCATTATGATAAAATACCACACTACGGTATTGTGTACCAACGTCATTTCCCTGCCTGTTCAATGTTGTTGGATCGTGTGTTTTCCAGAATACTTCTAGTAAATCTTCAAAAGAAATTATGGAGGGATCATATGCTATATTCAGACATTCCGCATGGCCGGTATTGCCATTGCAAACTTGTTTGTATGTTGGATTTTCTACTTGCCCGCCGCTGTAGCCGCTCTCTACTTTTTCAACACCTGCCAATTGCTGAAAAACAGCTTCGGTGCACCAGAAGCAGCCTGTTCCCAACGTAGCTGTTGCCAGTGTTTTATTTGTTTCACTCATATTTCTTTATTTAAATTGATCTGTATTTTATTTGTTGCAAAAAAACTTACGCAAAAGTAATTAGCTTAGTTTAAGAAACAATTGGTGTTTAAAAAGGTTTAACAAATACTAACAGGAACCTTAAGCTCATTAGTTTTCTCAAAAGGTGGTCGACCTTTTTCCGGTTTAGTGAATTATAAGTAAGGTCGACCACCTTATAGCGTTAAGAATTAATGACATTAATTATGAACGATATTACTATACATGCCTTTAGGCTAAAACCCGGCGAAGACCTGAAACAATGCATTCAGCAACTGGCAGATGAACAACAAATACAGGCAGGCTGGATAGGAACTTGTGTGGGTAGTTTAACCAAATACAACATCCGTTTTGCCAATGCGTCAACTGCAGATTCCGGCAACGGTTATTTTGAAATTGTTAGTCTTACAGGAACCGTGTCGTGCAATGGTTCACATCTTCACATAGCCCTGGCTGATGCTGCCGGCAAAACAATTGGTGGTCATTTATGTAAGGGCTGCATTGTTTATACAACGGCAGAAATTGTTATTTTAAGCACCAGTAAATTTATTTTTAAAAGGGAAGTGGATGGCTCAACGCCATGGAACGAATTGCAAATACGGTCAGTCTGAGAAATAGTTTTGGGGTTAATATTTATCCATGATCAGTATAGTAATTGACCTTCCATAAAAATATTTTATAATTCAAACGCTGTATACTACGCTTCCATAAAAGCCGCCTGATGCTTTAAAAGTATAAGTGGGCGACGCAACGATGCTGATTTTAGTACCTTTGCCCGGACAAAAAAAATAATACTTAAGCAAATAATAGCATGAAATTTTTTCCGGAATCGGCCCTGGTGCAGTTAGAATATGAAAAGGTGAAGACCCTGCTGGCAGAATATTGCCGTACTGAATATGCCAAAACAAAGGCCAGCAACTTACGCATCCATACAAAAAAAGAGTTTATCGATCTTGAATTGCGGCAGGGCTACGAATACAAACTGGTATCACAATCCGGCCAGTATTTCCCCAATGATTTTGTGCTCAGTATCAGCAGGGAATTAAAGCTGCTATCTATACCCGGCGCCGTTTTAACGGGCGAACAATTTTTATTTATCAGGAAGCTGGCAGAGAATACCAGCAATATTTTCAGGTGGTTCGACAATGAAAGAAGGATCGCCTATCCGGCACTTACCAAAGTTATACAGGACACTTATTATGAAAAGACCATCAATGAAATGATTGATGATATCCTTGATGAAGCAGGCAGCGTGAAAGACAGTGCCAGTGAAGAATTGGGCAAGATACGAATGAGCCTGTACCGCAAAAGAAATGAACTGCGGCGGGTGTTTGACCGCATTGTAAGTAAATTAAATAAACTGGGGCACCTGGCAGATATTGAAGAAAGCTTTATGAATGGCAGAAGGGTGCTGGCAGTTTTTGCCGAACAAAAACGTATGATAAAAGGTGTGATGCATGGCGAAAGTGACAGCCGTAGAACCACTTTTATTGAGCCGGAAGAAACAACCGAATTAAACAACGAAATTTTTTCGCTGGAGCATGAAGAAAGCCGGGAAGTGTATAAAATTTTACGAAAGCTAACGCAGCAATTAAGCGTGTATGCGCCGCTGTTAAAAACCTACTACGATACTGCCGGAGAGTTTGATTTTATTTATGCAAAAGCCAAATGGGCGATTGCAACTGGCGGCAATTATCCGCAATTGTATGATAAGGCACATATCCACCTGATCAATGCTTATCATCCTTTGCTGCTTTTGTACAATCAGAAAAGCAGCAAGCCAACCATCCCCATCAATATCACCCTGAATGATAAGAACAGGATACTGGTAATCAGTGGTCCTAACGCCGGTGGTAAAACAGTTACGTTAAAAACGGTTGGCCTGTTGCAATTAATGTTGCAGAGCGGTTTACTGGTACCCGTTCATCCCGATAGTGAGATGGGAATTTTTAAACAGATCATGATTCATATTGGTGATACACAGAGCCTGGAATTTGAGCTGAGTACCTACAGCAGTCACCTGAAAAATATGAAACATTTTATGGAGAATGCCAATGGTAAAACATTGTTCTTTATAGATGAATTGGGCAGTGGCAGTGATCCTAATTTAGGCGGCGCTTTTGCCGAAGTAATTATGGAGGAACTGGCACACAAGCACAGTTTTGGTATTGTAACAACACATTACCTCAACCTGAAGGTGATGGCTAACAAGGTACCGGGCATTATCAATGGCGCTATGCAGTTTGATGAAAAAAATCTGTTGCCGATGTACAGGTTGATTACGGGAAAACCTGGCAGCAGCTACACTTTTTCTATTGCAGAGAGGATTGGTTTAGACAAGCGCCTGATCGACAAAGCCAGAACACTGGTAGATGAAGATCATTTTACTTTGGATAAATTATTAAACCGCACAGAGCAGGACCTGCAAAAAATTGACATTGATAAAAAAGAGTTGCAGCACCTGTTAAAAGAAAATGAGCGCCTGAAAAAATAAATGCAGCAGGTATTTAATAAAGAAAAACACAACCAGGAAATTGAACGCTTAAAGCACCAGAATAAACTATCCGAAAATCAATTGCTTTACCTGAAAGACATGGAGCGGAGATTAAAAGCGATGGTGATTGAATGGCGCAAGTCGGAGGATAAAGACAAAGTGGTTAAAATGATTCACGCCCTGTTGTTTAACCAAAAAGAAAAGATGGTGAATGAAAAGCAGCAGAAGAGACTGAATGAAAAATTTATTCAGATACAGGGCGACGTAAAACCCGGCGATAAGGTAATGATGCGGCAAAACCGCCAGGTAGGCATACTGAAAGAGATCAGGGGTAAAAAAGCCATTGTGCAGTTAGGCGTAGTGCCGCTTACGGTAAGCCTGGAAGATTTAAGCCTGGTACTGGAAAAAGAGCCTGCCGCAGAAGGCAATTAATCGCAACCATTTTTTCTGCGGGTGTCAGTGATACCCATTATTTTCCAATCATCGCCCCTTTTGATCAGGGTGAAAACATCCACCCCGCAGTGGTACAACTGATCGTTGAAAAATAATTTATATGGCACCCATGCAATGGCCATGGCGCCGTCAATTTTAATGTCGAAACCCAGCGGCCGCTCGTCAATATTTTTCCCTTTTAATGCAGCTACCTGTTTTAAAAAGTCAGACATGCTGTCATTTTCTAACACTGATTTTCCTTCTTTCGTTTGCATGATGGAATACAAAAAGCAGGAAGAATCAACCGCAGTGTTGATGAGCGTAGTGTCATTGCTTTTCATACCAGCAAAAAATGTATTGATCGGCTTTTTGATGGCCTCGTTTTCAGCTTGTGCCATTGCCGTATGGCAAAGAATTGATAAAAGAATAAGTGCAGCTATTTTCATTGATTTATTTTTATGGATAAAGATTGTATTTTTTTTGATATGAAATTAAATAATTTATCAACGGCAGTAGCATAGCAAGAAGCCCGTGGTTACTACTGTTCGGGGCACAAGCCTTCATCCTGAATTAAATAAACCAGCATTATCTCAATTTATTTTTGGTAGATAAAGTTCAACACTATTATTTTGCACCCGGAGAGTTGGCAGAGCGGTCGATTGCGGCAGTCTTGAAAACTGTTGACTGTAACAGGTCCTGGGGTTCGAATCCCTAACT
>JAYWAU010000340.1:0-11020 GCA_043782265.1 Ferruginibacter sp.
AAAAATTAATACAATACCTTTCTGTTTAAATATTTTTATGCATTCCTCAAAAGTGGTGTAATTATCTTCAAGGTTTTCAACTCCTTCACTGGCCCTGTATACCGGCAATAATTTTAGGGAGTATAAAAGTTTTGAAATCAGTTTGCCATTAAAGGCATCACCCCGTGCTAACGAGTAAACAGGCTTATCAAACAAAGTACACAAAATAACAGCATCTAAAAAAGAATTGGGATGGTTAACTGCAAGCAACAATGGCCCGTTGCTTTTCAGTATTTCTTTTTTGTTTATCCTGATATCCCTGCAATAAAAGTGAATGGCAATACGGGCAAGTATTTTTACAAACTGATAAAACATTTGTTCAAGGTATTAAAATAAAAATACTGTTTGTGAAATCTGTTGGAAAGATTTCCGGCAAGCTGCTTATTAGTTAAGCTGCGGATCAATCGGGAAATTGATCATCATTTCATAATCGCCACCCAAGTGTCTCAGACTATCTTTCCAGATATCATCTGGCTGCCGGTGAAAAATAAGGTCTTTGGATGCTTCTACTGTAAGCCAGGTTTTCTCTTTTAGTTCATCACCTAACTGGCCAAAGCCCCAGCCACTATAACCAATAAAAAATCTAACTTTATTGAAATCTACTTCATTGTTTTTTACCATAGCGGTGAGCTTTTCAAAATCGCCACCCCAGTAAATTCCCTTCATTACTTCCTGGCCGCCTGGTACTTTGTTGGGATATTGATGCAAAAAATGAATGGTATCCATCTGCACCGGCCCTCCATAATATACAGGTATTGGGAAGCCTTCAAAACCATTCATTAAGTCGTCCAGCGTTTGCTCAAATTGTTTGTTTAATACAAATCCAAAACTGCCTTCGGGTTGATGTTCGCATAAAAAAATAACCGTCCTCATAAAATTGGGATCTTTTAAAAAAGGGTCCGCAATTAACAATATGCCCGGTGCTGGTGAAATCATATTTGTAAAATAATTCAATTATTTTACTTACCGAAATATTGTGGATTATTTTTACGTGCACATTTCAAACTGTCGCAGGGGTTGCTAATCTTTTGCAGGTTTATCCTAATTGGAGATTAGTTTTTACTAAGGTTGGTAACCTTGAAGTCTGCAACAATTTGAAATACAAAATTTTTGAAATAGGGTTAGTTCTAAAACCTTCGTTAAATTTACCATTTACAACCTTTCAACAGGCATTAAAGCCTGGCACTAATTTACTTTTGTAAGCATGAAAAGAATTTTCCCCGTTATTACAATATTGATACTCCTGTCGTTGTTGGGATTAATTTTTTTCCAAATACTTTGGATAAAGGGCTTAATGGAAACAGAAGAGCAAAAATTCAGGGATCATATTATTATGGTAACAGCTCAGGCCGCGGAAGACCTGATGCAGGAAAAAGGTAACAGGATGCCAATAATCAAAAACAAATCGGGTATTTTTCCAAGTGAGGGTTTACAAATTGAATTGTTTAGACCTACTGTTATCCAACGATATTCAATTGACGAAATCAGGAATATTATACAACGGGCATTTGATAAACATAACATTAAAAATGTGCCTTTCGAATTTGCAATAGGCACCTCCTCTATCATAGGCAATGAAATTCAATCAGAAAATTATTATAAGTTATACAGTGATTCAGCTAATAACAAACCTGTTATGATTCCGCTGGAGGCTCCAAGCGGCAGCAATGCTGAAGGGATTACACTGGAAGAAATTTTAGTAATTATCGTACCACATGTAAAAAATATTATTTGGAAATCAATGACAAGGGTTATCGTTGTTTCCATCATTTTTACCATTATCATAGTCTGCGCTTTTTATATTACAGTAAGGGCATTGTTAAAGCAAAAAAAACTGAGTGAGATAAAATCTGATTTTATCAACAACATGACCCATGAATTTAAAACACCGCTGGCAACAATTTCTTTGGCGGTAGATGCTTTAAAAAATGAGAAAGTAATTAATGACCGGGAGAAAATGAATTATTTTACCGGTATCATTAAAGAAGAAAACAAGCGCATGAACAAACAGGTGGAAACCATACTGCAGGCAGCTTTGCTTGATAAACAGGAAGTACAGTTAAACTTGAAAAAGTTACATGCAAATGAATTAATTACAAGTGCTTTAAACAACATTCAGCTACAGGTAGAAGAAAAACATGGAAGGCTTGAAGTTAATTTGGCTGCAGCAAAAGATCTGTTAATGGCAGATGATGTACACTTCACTAACCTGATAAGTAACCTGTTGGATAATGCCATTAAATATTCAAAAGATAACCTGCTTATAAAAATAAGTACCCAAAATGCAGGTAATACTTTAAAAGTAAAAATAGAAGATAATGGCATAGGGATGAACAAAGAAACGCTCAGCAGAATCTTCGAAAAATTTTACCGTGCACATACCGGAAACCTCCACAATGTAAAAGGTTTTGGCCTTGGATTGAGTTATGTAAAAACTATGGTGGAGGCACATCAAGGCACTATAAAAGCTGAAAGTGTACCAGGAAAAGGGACCAGTTTTTTCTTGAATTTTCCTTTAATTAAAACTTAAACCCAGTGTCCAATAAATTGTAGCAATTGGATTTGAAATTTTTTACTTCTTCACAGTGATAATTTGAATAACTTTTCAAATTGTATTTTATGTTTTTAATTTCCTCTCTAAAAAAACCCAGCAGCAATCTGTATCAGTAAATAAAGAAATCCACAGGTTATACACCATTATGCACAGTTAATTCACCTAAAATTACCAGTAAAAGCCACTTAAACACACAGTGATGGGCTATTTGGGGCTGTGGAAAAAAATCTTTTTCCTTTATTTGATAAGAAAGTGGGAAAAAGTGTTATTTTGTGTGAATATTAATTACACAACGATAATTCCATTATAAAATGAAAGGTTTTCTTGGTGAATACGAGGTTACAATAGACGCCAAGGGGCGGTTCCTTGTACCAGCTGCTTTAAAAAAGCAATTGGCAGAGGAGGGTGCTCACCAGTTTGTCATCAACAGGGGATTGGATTCTTGTTTGAGTTTGTATCCCATGGAAAGCTGGGATCCACTATATGCCAAAATTAGCAAACTAAATGATTTTGATAGTAAGGCAAGTGCTTTTAAACGCCGTTTTTTAAATGGTGCTTCAAAGGTAGAATTAGATTCTGCCGGAAGACTGTTACTTCCTAAAACTTTGATGGAATATGCACACCTTGACAAAGATGCTGTATTGGTTTTTGTGGGAGATAAAATTGAGATCTGGGATAAAATAAAATATAAAGAGTTCTTTGAATCTTTTTCACAGGAAGAATTCAAAATAATGGCCAATGAAGTAATGGGCTCCAAAACTGATAGCTAACACTAAAAGTTATTTAATTGAAATGTATGGAAAAGGAAAATGAATCGCTGCCACACAGTCAATTAAAGGAGGAACCAGGTTATCATGTGCCGGTATTATTGAAGGAATCTATTGAAGGGCTGGCCATAAAAAAAGATGGAATTTACGTGGATTGCACTTTTGGCGGTGGTGGACATAGCCGTAAAATTCTTGAACATTTAAGCGGACAAGGGAAACTGGTAGCATTTGACCAGGATGAGGATGCCCGAAAAAATTTACCAAAGGATGAAAGAGTGATTTTTGTTCCGCAAAATTTCAGGCACCTGCAACGTTTTTTACGCTTGCATAAAATTATCAAAGTAGATGGCGTATTGGCTGATCTGGGTGTTTCCAGTCACCAGTTTGACGAAGCCGACAGGGGGTTCTCTATTCGTTTTGATGCAGGGTTGGATATGAGGATGGACCAACGGCAAACCATTACCGCTGCTGATGTACTAAAGAATTTTACAGAGGGGCAGTTGCACAAAATGTTTGAACAGTATGGCGAAGTAACCAATGCAAAAACGCTGGCCAAAATAATTGTTCAGCAAAGAAATGTAACAAGTCTAAAAACCATCAATGAATTTAAACAAGCAGTTCAATCAATAGTGAAAGGGAATCCTCAAAAATATTTTGCCCAGGTATTTCAGGCGCTGCGAATAGAAGTAAATGATGAATTAGGTGCCCTAAAAGAATTGTTACAACAAATCCCCTCTTTATTAAAACCCGGTGGCCGTGTAGCCATTATAACTTTTCATTCTTTGGAAGACAGGATTGTAAAAAATTTTTTAAAAGCAGGAACTTTTTCTGATACACAGGCTGATGATATTTATGGCGGAAGGCTTGAGAACCCTCTCCATATCCTCACAAAAAAACCAATAGTACCAGGCAGTATAGAAACTAAACAAAATAAAAGATCAAGAAGCGCAAAACTTAGAGTGGCAGAAAGGAAAGCGGGTAGTTAATTTTTGAAGAAAAAAAATTGTTAAAGAATATCAATACAAAAAATATAAATACCAGTTGGAAGAAGACGTAAAGATATCAGAACAAATAGTTGGTAAAAAGTTAGACTGGAAGCGATTTTTAAGCCATCAATGGGTGGTGAAAAATATACCCTTCTTTTTATTTTTAGCCGTGTTGGCAGTGTTATATATCTACAACGGCCACTATGAAGATAAAATGACAAGAAAAATTGGGGCTACCGAAAAGCATATTAAAGAATTGGAATACGAATACAAAACAATTAAAAGCGAAGTGATATTCAGGAGTAAGGCAAGCGAGCTTGCAAAAGCAGTAGAGCCATTGGGATTAAAAGAATTAATAACCGCTCCGATTGTATTGGATAGTGTAGAACTTAAAACCCCCTAAGAATTCGACTGAATGAATGTTAACAGGTAAGTAATTATTTGAAGTTGCCATAAAAATATAAATACTAAAGTAAATTAAAAACTGGTTCAAGTTTCTATTATCCGGTTAAAGGGTAAAATGAAATATAAACCGGAACCATATTTTGGAAATAAAGAAAGACATATTGTGGAGGGTTTACCTAAGTTTTATTGTAATGATATTACTGGGTGTGGTCGTTTTAGGGAGGGCTTTCTATATTCAACAGGTGGAAGGAAAATTCTGGAGTCGGATGGGAGATAGTCTGCATTTGAAATACATGCCATTAGATGCGGAACGGGGTACTATATATAGCGAGGATGGAAATATGCTTAGTACATCGATACCCATTTTTGATGTGTATGTTGATTTTGGTGCGGATGGTTTAAGAGAAAAAAATGGCAAACGTTTTAAAGACAATGTGGATTCATTGAGTATTAACCTGGCGCAACTTTTTAAAGACAAAACAAGTGCTGCTTACAAAAAAGAATTACAGTTGGCATATAAAAATGAGGATCGTTATTATACCTTGAAAAAAAAGATATCTTTTGTTGAATACGCACAGCTACGTGAGTTTCCATTAGTAAGACAAGGGAGAAATAAAAGTGGCTTTATCATTGATCCAAGAGATAAGCGCATTAATCCTTATGTGCTGCTTGCCAACAGAACAATTGGTTTATCCAGAGACAATGCAACAAAAAATGTTGGCATAGAACAAAGTTATGACAGTGTGTTGAGAGGCACAAGCGGACAACGGTTGATGCGTTACATAGCAGGGGCCTATATGCCGGTAGAAGGAGCTGAACTTGAACCTGAAAACGGAAAAGACGTCATCACCACATTGGATACTTACATGCAGGATGTTGCAGAAAGCGCTTTAATGAAAATGCTGGTTGGTAACAATTCTTTACACGGTACGGCAATTGTAATGGAGACAGCCACTGGCAAAATAAAAGCCATCGCTAACCTCGGTAAACAAGCGGATGGTACTTATGCAGAAGATTTGAATTACGGGGTTGCTAAAGCAACGGAGCCAGGTTCTATTTTTAAATTGGCAACGCTGTTGAGTTTGCTGGAAGATAAGTATGTAACAAAAAATTCCATAGTGGATTGTGAAGGTGGTGTAAAACAATTTTACGGATTGAGAATTCATGATACGCATCCCAATCACCTGCTAACGGTTAAAGATGCTTTTGCAGCAAGCAGTAATGTGGCTTTTGCAAAAATGGCCGATCAATATTATCATACACAACCTTCTAAATTTATTGAGCATTTGCATCATTTGCGTTTAGATACTATAACAGGAATTGACATTACGGCTTCATCCGGCAAGCCAACAATTAAAAAGCCAACCAACCGTAGTTGGGCAAATACTACTATTCCCTACATGGCGCATGGATATGAAGAGCTTGTTACCCCATTGCATATGCTAATGCTATATAATGCTGTTGCCAATGATGGAAAAATGATGAAACCTTACCTGGTAAATTCCGTAAGGGAATTTGGTGTAGATGTAAAAACAATTCAGCCGCAGGTAGTGGTAGAAAAAATATGCAGCGATGAAACACTTGCCCAACTAAAGGAATGTTTGCGTGCAGTTGTAGATAGCGTTCATGGCACTGGTCACAAAATTTTATTTGACAGCGCCTACGCAATTGCTGGTAAAACAGGCACTGCAGTAACTGCATTAAACAACAAAGGCTATAACAAAGGCAACAAAATTTACCAGGCATCTTTCCTTGGTTATTTTCCTGCCAACCAGCCAAAATATACTATGGCAGTGGTTATTCAGAATAGCAATGAATCAAAACTGATTTATGGAGCAGATGTTTCCGGTACGGTATTTAAAGAAATCAGTGATCGCATTTATGGACGTTACCTCAGCAGTAAAAAATTTATTGCGCCTTCTGTTGATACCACGCAATACAATTATTACGGCATGAAAAACGAATGGAATTCAATTTTCAGCATGTTAAAATTGCCTTACCAGGATTCTGCAATTGGTGGTTACTGGAGAGCAACAAGCATTAAAAATAATAGAGCTGTCTTAAGCACACCAGCATATATAACTACCGCCAGTTATGTAATTCCTGCTGTGGTTGGCATGGGTTTAAAAGATGCAGTGTATTTGATGGAAAACAAAGGATTGAAAGTAACAGCAACAGGCAGAGGCAGGGTATTAAGCCAGTCATTGGCTGCAGGTACCGTATTTAAAAAAGGACAAACAGTAGCTCTATTTCTAAATTAATGTTGAAAGATATATTATATAAAGTAAGCCTCCGCTCTGTAAAGGGTAATACCGGTATAGAGGTAACGGATCTGCAGATTGACTCACGAAAAGTGAGCGATGGCAGTTGCTTTATTGCTGTAAAAGGAAGTATTAGTGATGGCCATGATTATATTGAAGCAGCCATTGCAAATGGAGCAAAGGCAATTGTTTGCGAAGTGTTACCTGCTCAGTTGAAAGAAGGGGTAACCTATGTAGAAGTTGAAAACAGTGCATCGGCTGCAGG
Source organism: Ferruginibacter sp. (assembly GCA_043782265.1). Taxonomy (GTDB): domain Bacteria; phylum Bacteroidota; class Bacteroidia; order Chitinophagales; family Chitinophagaceae; genus Ferruginibacter. Next base: position 7,278 of record JAYWAU010000340.1, read on the forward strand.
CTATATCAGTCATAATTTTTACAATGAACCATCCTTAAAAATTAAACTGGTTGGAGTAACGGGTACCAATGGCAAAACAACAATCGTCACTTTGCTGTGGAAATTATTTACAGGCCTGGGATATAAATGTGGCTTGATAAGTACAGTACAAAATCAAATTGGCGATGAAATTATTTTAGCCACCCATACTACACCGGATGCAATTAGTGTAAATGCGTTATTGAATAAAATGGTGGATGTCGGTTGCAGGTATGTGTTTATGGAATGCAGCAGCCATGCCATTCACCAGCACAGAATTTCAGGATTACAATTTACCGGCGCCTTGTTCAGTAACATTACACACGATCATTTAGATTATCATAAAACATTTGATGAATATATCAGCGTAAAAAAATCATGGTTTGATGGATTGCCAGCTACTGCTTTTGCTATCAGCAATGCCGATGATAAAAGAGGTGCGGTGATGCTGCAAAATACCTCAGCAAAAAAATATTTCTACAGCCTTAAAACAATGGCTGATTTTAAAGGAAAAATTCTGGAGAACAGCCTCGTGGGATTGCACATGCTGGTGAATGATAGTGAAGTGTATTTCCGGTTGATTGGTGAATTCAATGCATATAATTTATTAGCAGTATTTGGTGCAGCCATTTGTTTGGGAGAAGAAAAAGACAATGTATTACGGGTATTGAGCAGCCTCGATGGGGCAGAAGGAAGATTCGATTACATGATAAGTAAGAATGATAAGGTAATTGGAATTGTTGATTATGCACATACGCCGGATGCAGTGTTAAACGTATTGGCAACAATAAAAAAATTACGACAGGGTAATGAGCACATTATTACTGTAGTAGGATGTGGTGGCGACAGGGATACAGCTAAACGTCCTGTTATGGCCGCGGCCGCATGTGAGCACAGCGACAGGGTAATTTTTACTTCCGATAATCCACGCAGCGAAGATCCTTTGGAAATATTGAAACAGATGGAAGCTGGTGTAAGTGTAACAGCAAGAAAAAAATATATCATCATTGCCGACAGAAGAGAAGCGATAAAAACTGCGGTGAGCCTTGCAGTAAAAGAAGACATCATTTTAGTAGCAGGCAAAGGGCATGAAAAATACCAAGACATAAAAGGGGTGAAATATGATTTCGACGATAAGAAAATTTTGAATGAAATGTTTGAATTGCTTGATAAGTAAAATGTAACAACTAAAAACAATCAGCCAATTAGCTATTGGCAAATAAAAAAGATGCTGTATCATTTATTTCGCTGGCTAACCAAAGAAGGGATAAAATTTCCCGGAAGTGGTTTGTTTGAATTCATCACATTTCGGGTGCTGCTGGCTGTTATATTAAGTCTTGTAATCACCACTGTGTTTGGAAAAAGACTCATCAGGTTTTTGCAGAAAAAACAGTTGGGCGAAACTGTAAGAGATTTGGGACTGGCGGGGGAACAACAAAAGAAAGGTACGCCAACAATGGGCGGGATTATAATTATACTGGCCATATTAATACCAACATTGTTATTGGCCAATCTTGATAAAGTATATATAAGGTTGATGATTTTATGTACACTTTGGTTGGGTACCATTGGTTTTATTGATGATTACTTAAAGATCAGATCAAAGCGGCTGGCACAGGCAAAAGGTGCGGATTATAAAAAAGGCGATAGTGATGGATTGGCTGGCAGGTTTAAAATATTCGGGCAGGTAATGCTGGGTATTATTGTGGGTGCCACTTTGTACTTCAATCAAAGTGTGGTAGTACAAAGGGAAGTGTACAATCCTGATATAAAAATTGTAAAAGATTCATTGTTAATATCAGGACAAAAACTGATGAGTGATTCTTTTAGTATTGTAACTATCGATGGGAAACAACATCTTTTTGTAAAAGTAAAATCGCCTATTGCAACCATTCCTTTTGTAAAAACGCATGAGTTTAATTACGCCAAGTTATTACCGGCCAGTTGGCAAGGGTATACTTATATCCTCTATATCATCATCGTAATATTTATGGTAACAGCTGTAAGCAACGGAGCCAATATAACAGATGGGTTAGATGGTTTGGCAACAGGTGTAAGTGCAGTGATTGGGATTGGGTTGGGAATATTTGCCTATGTAAGTGGTAACATAAAACTGGCTGAGTACCTGAACATCATGTACATCCCTAACCTGGGAGAGCTGTCCATTTTTATTGCAGCTTTTGTAGGGGCCTGTATTGGATTTTTATGGTACAACAGTTATCCTGCACAGGTTTTTATGGGAGATACCGGAAGCCTTGCGTTGGGAGGTATCATTGCGGCACTTGCCATTATTGTACGCAAAGAATTATTGATACCCTTCTTTTGTTTTGTGTTTTTGGTAGAGAATTTAAGTGTGGTAATACAGGTAACCTGGTTTAAATATACGAGGAAGAAATATGGAGTAGGGCGACGGGTATTTTTAATGAGTCCGCTTCACCATCATTATCAAAAACTCGGCTATCACGAAAGTAAAATAGCTGTTCGTTTTTGGATTGTAACAATTTTAAGTGTGGTGGTGGCAATAGGAACATTAAAGATGAGGTAATAAAGTTTTGAATGATAAAGCAATGAATGAAGTAAAGCGTATTCAATGTTTTTAAGATAAAATCCGGGATTATGAAAATAGACACGTCCACCAGCCCATTAAATTCTATGCTGTTGAAGAACCATTTTTAAAATTTGCAACAACACACTGAAAAAACAGAACAAGAATCTGTCAAATTTGATGCTGTTGAAGAACCATTCTTTATTGCTACGGCAATAAAGAAAAAGAAATGACCTGTTAAATTCTATGCTGTTGAAAAACCTTTTTTATTAAAAATCCTTTTACGGGGTAAGGGGTAATTATTGTAATTATTAATAATGAATACACCTGCAAACATAAAAGCTGAACAAGTGCCTCTGCAAAAGAAAGGCTTTAGCAGGCTTGTTATACTTGGTGCCGGCGAAAGCGGTGTGGGGGCAGCTTTATTGGCAAAGCAGCAGGGGTACAATGTATTTATAAGTGATGGTGGTTTTATTAAAGAGCTTTATAAAATTGCATTGCAGAAAAACAATATTGATTTTGAAGAAGGGCAACATTCCGAAGAGAAAATTCTGTCGGCAGATGAAGTAATTAAAAGCCCGGGTATTTCTGAAAAGAATGACCTTGTAAAAAAGATAAGGGAAAAGGGTATACCTGTTATCAGTGAAATAGAATTTGCTTACCGGCACAAAGGGAATAGTAAAATTATTGCTATCACCGGAAGCAATGGAAAAACTACCACCACATCATTGATCTATCACATGTGTAAACTGGGTGGATTGGATTGTGCGTTAGTTGGTAACATCGGCTTCTCATTTGCTATGCAGGTAGCTACCAATCCCAAACCATTGTATGTGGTAGAAATAAGTTCTTTTCAGCTAGATGATATTAAAACCTTTAGGCCGGATGTTGCAGTGTTAACCAATATTACAGAAGATCATTTGGACAGGTATGATTATAAGATTCAGAATTATATAGACAGTAAGTTTCGCATTGTAGAAAACCAGCAGGAAAGCGATGTATTTATTTATTGTCTGGATGATGAAACAACCATAAAAAATATTAGCAAGTATACCATTAAATCAACTTTATACCCCATCACCATGAGTAAAGAACTACCGCAGGGAGCATACCTAGCCAATGTAAAAATGCACCTGAAATGGAAAAGTGAAGAAATGCAGATGAGCATAGATGACTTTAA
>JAYWAU010000341.1:0-11019 GCA_043782265.1 Ferruginibacter sp.
AGGTAGTTTTTCCTGTTTAAGATAACTGAACATATCAAGGCCAGCTGCATCTATAAGCACATCGCCTTTTATTGGATTTGGAATTCCTAGTTTTTCAAAATAATCGTTGCGAATTGCAACCAGTGTTGCAAGATGTCCGCCGGCAGAATGGCCGGAAATAAAAATTTTATCCGGGTTGCCTCCATACCGTTCTATGTTTTCTTTTACCCACTTAATTCCCTTAGCAACATCCGTAGCCATTTCATCATAATTTGCGCCGGGACTTTTTGGATAATCGATTATAACAGTCACAATATTTTTTCGTGCCCAACGGCTGCCAAAGAAATTATATAAGGAACGTTTACCTGAGTTCCAGTTTCCACCGTAAACAAAAACCAATACATTTTTTAAAGTGTCTTTTCTATGAGGGGCAAATACATTTAATTTTTCTTGCGATTTATTTATTGAGCTGTCTGCAGGCAGATAGATAATGTTTTTAGAACGGATAATGCATTTAAATGCACAACTATTAATAGCTATCAATATAGCTATACTGATAAGGGCAGAATAAATTTTAGTAATCAATTTGAAAATGTTAGCATTTTTTATAACCGTTTACAAGAAATTGTTTTTTCTCTCATCGAATAAAAGTACGAACTATGTGCTCAGGTAGATTTTTTGTTCAAAGAAATCAAACAATGATTTTTATACACCGGGCTTAAAAATGATTATTGGGATGTATTTCAAATTACCGCAGACTTCAGGGTTGCCAACCTTTCGAAAACTACGGATGACTAGGAATAATTCTACAAAAAGTTGGCAACCCTTGCGACAATACCCAGGGCTTTAAAATGATTATTACTAATCAGAATATTTAATTTATTTTTCAGATTGTCTAAATCCTTTTATAGATTATTTATCCAACACAATCCAATAAAAAATGGAACCTGTATCACCTGCGCAAAACACAACTGCAATAACCTCAACTCCACGTACCGCTTTAATTCCCAACAGGGTTACTTCGGTTGATGTTTACCGCGGTTTTGTAATATTACTGATGATGGGTGAGGTACTTTCTTTTGAAAAGGTATCGCAGGCTTTACCCAATAGTGCTATTTAGTGAATAGTGTCTTTCGATCAAACCCATTTGCTATGGTATGGCTAAAACTGGTAATTCTTTTTTATGGTGCTAGTCGCCAATTCCATTGCAACCTAATTAAGCAACTATTTTTAACTATTCAACTTTTTGAAAATAAGGCAATCTGTCAAGTGGAACCTGTATTGATATTTTTACAGGCCCTTTAATTATTTTTCCATCATCTGCTTTCCATTTTCCCGGTGGTATTATTACATCCCGATTAAATTTATTTTTTACCAACAGGGGCGCTACCATCATCGTATTTCCCAACATAAACTGGTCTTTTATACCTGCATATTCCTGATGGGGAAACACATATTCCAGGTGCCGTATAATGGGTTCGCCTGTAAGAGCCGCCTCCTTTGCCAATTGCAAAATTAAGGCAACCTGCTGCTGCCGTAATGCAACTGCCTTTTTAACTGCACTTAAATGGATTGAATCCAATACCCTCCAGGGTGCCACAGAAAATTGCATCATGGGCATCATAGCATGGCATTGCGCAGAACGAACAATTAAATCCTGGTCGAGCGAAGTAAGATTTAAAAAGGACACAAAATCACCGCCGCCAATCATATCCGGACAAGTAAAAGCATAACCTTCCAAACCCTGCGCAACGACCTGCGGTATTAATTTTTTTAGATCTTCCCAGTTATGGTTTTTATCGGCAATGCGTTCTGCCAAGGCCTGCCCTCCCATTTTCCACATAGCCCGATATTCATTTAAAGGATATGCTAAACCAATCTCACCAAATATTTCAGTTTGCCTGTTGGGCAGTGTTTTTTCATAGGCAACAGCAGCAGCCGGATAAAAATAAGCATCGCCTGCATCAAATTTAAAGCCGTCAATACCATATGTATTTTGCAGAAAGTTTAACTGATCTTTAAACCACTTAACTGCTGCAGGGTTGGTAAAATCCAATACGGCGCTGGCACCATTCCACCAACGTATAATGGCGGGTGCTGTTTTTGCATTCACCCATTGGGTAGCATCGCCGTTACCTTCCAGCAACAACGCTTTTTTACTTTCTAAAAACCTGTAGGGTGGAGAATCTGCACTTACAAAAGGGCAAACCCACAGCATTACTTTAAAACCCATTTGATGCAATTCATCCATCATTGCTTTTGGATGAGGAAACCGGCCGGGATGAAATTGCCAGAGTCCATAATTTTCCTGCCAGGTATCGTCGATCATTAATACACCGGGCTTAAAACCATTGCTGATTATATTGTGAGCATATTGTAAAATATCCTGCTCATTTTGATTGTAGGTCAATTCAATCCAAGTGTTCCACTGCGGCTGGCTAAACAATAATAAATCCGGAAGTTTACCGGATGCCGGGAAATACCTGTTAGAAACATACCGGTACACTTCCCTTAAAGTATTGCCGATTTTTCCCTGCTGCACAAAATCAGTAAAAGAAGTTATTAACAGGCTGTCGTGTTGAAACGAAAATGCCAAAGGTTGGGTACACCAAATGTACCGCCCATAGTTAGAGATAAGCAATGGTTGGGCCTGGTTGCCCTTATTGTCTGCGAATAAATTGATTGCATAAGGAAAGGAACCAAAAGGTGCCTGGTGCGCTTCTGACACAGCAGCTCCCCACCATTGCTCACCTGCTTCCATTTTTACAACTAACTGGTTCGTTTCTTTTTTTTGCTGGCCATGTACTTTGATAAATCCTATACCTGTAAAAAGAAAACAAACGATTAAATTTTTGATCATTATTTGATATCCTATTAAAATATGTAATCAACTAAAAAGCACTCACTATTTTGATCACCTGCGAAAAATGATAAAAGCAGCAGGTATTATATTTTTGCTTTAGTCGTGCCGCCTGTTTGCAGGGTTATGTCTACCGGCTTATTTTTTTTCCATGAGCCATTGGTAAAGTCGGGTACATCAACTGAAGTTGCCCGGTTTGCCACCGACTTTTCGCTTAAAGGTGCAATCGCACTCCAAAGCGCCGCATCGTACACATCCTGGTCGAGTGCCAGTCCATTACGAAGACAGTCAATGAGGCGCCAGTCCATTAAAAAATCCATACCTCCGTGGCCTCCCACTTCCTTGGCCAGTTCGCCGATTTTTTTTACAATGGCAGGCTCATACTGCTTTTCAAGCACTTTCATTTGCTCGTCAGTTACCCAGCTTTCTCCATCAGTACCGGAAATTTTAGCTGGGTCAGGATATTTCAATGCAGACGCTTTTGTACCGCTGATCTTATGAATTCTTGAATAAATGTTGGGAGAACTGACATCATGTTGTATCATAATAGTACGGCCTTTACTGGTATGAATACAGGTGGTATTCATATTGCCACGGTACTTATGGTTGGTGAATTGTTTAAAGAAAGGATCCTTTGCTGCAAGCTCTTCTGCCTTTTTTTCCATTAAAAAATCTTTACCCGACATGGATACAAGGTAATCCATTTTATCGCCCCTGTTGATATCCATTAACTGGCAGATGGGGCCTAACCCGTGGGTAGGATACAGGTTGCCATTCCTCGTCATATTTTCTTTTAAACGCCACATATCGTAGTAACCTGCTTTATCAAAATTTAACCCTAACAGGTTGTGTATGTAAGCACCTTCGCCATGTACAATTTCACCGAAGTATCCCTGTCTTGCCATGTTTAATGTAAGCAGTTCAAAAAAATCATAACAGCAGTTTTCCAGCATCATGCAGTGTTTACGGGTACGCTCCGATGTCTCTACTAATTTCCAGCATTCTTCTACCGTAACAGCCGCCGGCACTTCTATGCACACATGTTTACCATGTTCCATTGCATACAGTGCCATCGGTGTATGCAGCTGCCAGGGCGTAGCGATATACACCAGGTCGATATCTTTGCGATCACATACTTTTTTCCATTCATCTTTACTGCCTGAATAAATAACAGGATTATGAGCAGTGCCAATCAATACTTTTTTGGAAGCCAGTACGCTTTCATTCCTGATATCGCACAGTGCTTTAATTTCCACCCCTTCTAATTTAGAAGTATTGCTCAAATGCTCTGGCCCACGCTGACCGAGACCTATAAATCCAATTCTTACTGTATCTAATTTAGGTGCTGCGTAACCACTCATGTTAAACAATTGCTTGCCCGGACCTGCGTTTTGAGGTGCCAGTAAATCATTGTTATGCGGTACTGAGGCAAACCCTTTTAATATCCCGCTACCTGCTACGCTAAAGCCTGAAAGGCCAGCGAGTTTTAAAAAAAGTCTTCGATTATTTTTCATTTTTTTGTGAGTTTTAAATTATGGTTAATTTTTTTTCTTAAAAATACTAATGCCCGGATACCATTTTTCTGCATTGGTCCGGTATATTTTATCGATCACCTGTTTGGGTAATTTCAGTCCTTTAAAAGATTGATTAAAGTCAGCAGAAGTCATTGTATCATCGGATGTAAAAAATTGCCAGTCGCTGATTTTCGTGGCATGTATTGCTGCCTTGTTAATTTCAGCGTTTGCCTCAATGCCGCCATCCGTTGCATACAATAAGCGGTCCTGGTACTTGATCATAAAGTCATGCACTTTTTGCCAGTTGCCTGCAGCCTGGTATTGTAAATGAACAATCCGTGCTGCCATATCAACCGCCATGTTGGGAAATTTATCCAGTCGCCTAGCCAGTTCATCTACATTCCATTCAAGGCTGCCGAGGTGTGCACCAACAAATTTTAAATCAGGATGACGTTCAAGCATATGATCTCTTGCTGCAATCTGCGTTTCATAAGATGGAAACTCCGGATGCAAATACATGTGATACAAAGGATTCTGCATAAAATAATTTTTATCGCCTTTTATTGTCATTTTTTCTATCGGCAACCAGCAGTTTTTTGGCTCTGCAAGATGACCGAGAACAGGTATTTTATTTTGTACGATAAAATTGATAATGGTATCAAATCTTGGGTCATCAATCATCACCAGTTTACCGGTTTTATCTCTCAGACTCAAGCCGATCACCTTATAAATTTTTACCGCAATGGCGCCTTGTGCAAAGGAGTTTTTTAAATAACTGATGGTTTGAGATTGCCAGTCGCTGTCATTAAAATGCCGGATTGAAAAAGTAGTGGCATAAGCAATCCGATCCGGAAAAGCTTTTACCTGTTGCAGTGAAAATTGTTGCTGTACCTCCATTGGTGGCGGTTCATTTACATCATCGAGGTTGATAGTGATGAGCCGAAAATTATCCGCTTCGGCCTGTTGAACATAGTCCGGTTTATTTGTATTCACATGAACATGTGCATCTATTTTTTCCACCCTTTTAAAATCTTCAGCAGTGTAAAAGCTTTCCGCAATATTTGCTGCTATAGGCCCCTTTTTTACTTCCTTACTATTTTGAAACAGCAGGCAACCTGCTAAAAGATATAAAAAAAATATTTTCATTTTTATTGATTGTTGCAACTATATATTGATCGCTGTTCGTTTAAATTTAAATGCCGGGAAACCATTTTTTTGCATTGGTGCGGTATATTTTATCAACCACTTCTTTTGGCAGTTTTAAACCCTTGAATTTTTCACTAAAATCCGGTACTGTCATTTCTTCATCGGTTACAAAAAATTTCCAGTCACTTACTCTAACATCATGTACCTCTTTATTCACTGCTGCAAAATTTGATTTTGGATCTACGCCATGGTCAGTAGCATAAATAAGCCGATCCTGGTATTTGATCATAAAGTCATGTACCTTTTGCCAATTTTTTACAGATTGAACCTGCAGGTGAGGAATTCTTGCAGCCATATCTACAGCCATGTTGGGAAATTGATCAAGGCGTTTGGCCAGTTCATCCACATTCCACTCGAGGCTGCCTAAATGAGCCCCAACAAACCTGAGATTGGGATGTTTTTTTAGCATGTTATCCCGTGCATTAATTTGGTTTTCATAAGATGGATTTTCTTTGTGCAGGAACTGGTGATATTGTGGATGCTCAGTAAAATATTGTTTGTCCCCTCTGATCGTCATGCTATCTGTAGCAAGCCATGCATTGCGAGGTTCGCCCAAATGACCGAGTACGGTAATGTTATTTTTTTCTATAAAATTCAACACTGAATCAAACCTTTCATCATCAATCATAACCCATTTGCCATTTGCATCTTTCAATTCCATCCCGATATTCTTCCATATTTTAACAGCGATAGCCCCCTGATCAAACGACTCTTTTAGATAAGCAATTGTTTGAGGAAGCCACTTTTCAGTACCCCAGTTATTCAAATTAAATGCGGTGGCAAAATGTAAGCGGTCCGGGAATTCTTTTACAAGTTTTAATGCTACAGACCGCTGTTCTTCAACTGGTCGTCCGGAATTTACATTTACCGTTAGCAACCGCAGGTTATCTTTTTTGGCCTGATCAATAAATGTAGAATCAACCACATTGATGTGAACATGGGTATCGTATTTTTCTACGGTGTTGAAATCTGCTGCTGTATAAAAATCCAACTTTGGTACAGCTTCAGTCTCATCGGAAGTAGCCTTTTTAGCAGTTGTATCACAGTTCTGCAGTAACAAACATGCGGTATACAAAAAGACATATTTTACGCTCCATTTAATTTTCATAACAAGTTTATTTTTATTGAATAAGATAAATTACGCTACGTTTTTAATTTTAATAAAATCACTTTATCAAAAGAATTTTTAAATTCTTATGAATATTTTTTTCCTGTACATCCAATTTAAGATCAGCCACAGCAACAATAAAGTAATCGCACCGCTAACCAATGGAGCGTAGGGCTCACCAAACAACTTATCAAAATTTTGTCCCAGGTGAATATAAAGGGACTTATGAAGCAATGATCTTATTCCTCCATCGGCAAATACATAAGCTGCAATGGAATTGGCACCGATCACCATTAAAAAGTAAGACCATTTTCTTTTACCGGCTACATCTACAACTCCATAAAAAAATGCGAGAAAAAGAAAACATATACCGCCGCTAAAAACCGTCCAGGCAGGTGTCCAGATGCGTTTTACAATTGGGTTGATACCTGTTACATGTACCAGTATGCCTGCGCCAACAAGACACAAACCGGTAATAATAAAAAACTTTATTTTTTCTTTTTGGGAGTTGCCTGAGTGCAATGTGTTTCCAGCTAACAAACCCAGGATCATGGTTCCAAGGGTTGGTATAAAGCTAAGTGTTGAATAGCCGCCTTCATTATTGGTGAAAGGCGATTGCCGTGGAAAAAGATTTAAGAACCATTTATCAAAGGACCATGCCAGGTTGGTATTCTTATTCCAATGCGCTGCAAAGCCATGGAGGTTATGTTCCCAGTTGGCCGTAACTCCTGCGGTTGTATAATCAAACGAACTATCCGGCAAAGGATATAGTGCAAAGGCTAGCCAGTATCCAACTAAAATAACAACTAGGGCTATGATTTGGGTGCGTTGAGAACAAAATCCCAAGAGGACCAAAAAAGTATAACCCAAACCAATCTGACTAAGGGTATCTTCAAACGTAAAATAAGTTTGACTGGAATCCATCGAACGTAGAAATATTCCCAGGAATATCAATATAAGCGAACGTTTAATGGTATGCAGCATCAGGCTGTTAAATGAAGCTCCTTTACTTTTTCTGCTGGCGATAGAATAAGGCAGCACCACCCCTACTAAAAAAGTAAAGGAAGGCTGAATCATATCATGCAATGCAAGCCAGGTCCATGGTACATGGCTTTGATGAAATGATAAAAACTGCCAGAACCCGCTATCCGGCAAGGAAGCCGAAACCTGGGAAAGTGATAGCACCTCCCCCATCATTAATAACATTACAAAGCCACGGTACACATCAACAGATGCTACCCGGTTGACTGGCAAAGATGCCTGTACCACCGTGGTGCTAGCAATTGGCTGGGGGGCAGCGGTAGTTATATTTTCCATTTTTATCATTGTCTTTTTATTTTTATGCCTGGATATTCATTCCTGCTCTTTTTTTAATTGGCAGCGTTTAACAATACTGTATACTGCCCGTATTTTTTATTTTGGGCAGAACCCTTTTCGCCATGATCAGTATAACTTGCTGTAATAACCAATATTTCTTTACCTTTTTCTTTTGCCGTTTTCTCTTTTGTACGGAACGCCCCTTCTATGCCGGGATAATAACTGATATTCGGGTTTGAATTATTGGTAAGAATCCAACTGATCATTTCCCGAATCTCATCGTTTTTCATCGCGGGGTGTGCCGGCATGGCTACCTTTCCCCAAATACCCGTACTGCCATTCATCACCTTTTTTGTAAGCCGTTCCAATGAATTTTTGTTAACCGGGTAACGCTTTGCAATCAATTCAAAAGACGGTCCTATCAATTTATTTTTTGATGCATGACAGGTAAAACAATCTGAATTTCTTAAGATAGTTAGGCCTTTATTCTCTTTAACCATATTGGCTTTACCTGCTAAATAGGTTTTTACTTTAGAAGCATCTTTCAAATAACAAACTTCCAGCAAAACTTCTTTGGCATTTATTTCATCATACTCCGATGATCCATCTTCATTGTCTATAATTTTTATACTGTATCTGATAGTAGCATTCCATGAAAAGAGACCATTATTCAGTGGGCTGGTGATAGCAATTTTTGGTGAACTATTGTCAAAATTTTTTTCGAGGTAAGCAAATGATGTATTTGAAAAAACAGCCAAAACAATCAATACTACAGTATAATATAATTTAATTGGTTTCATTTGGCGCAACTTTATCCTCAGCTCTTATCTATTTGATTGGCTACCCTGTTGGCTGATCTTGTAGCGGCTTCTGTACCCCAGTTAAGATTGTCTGCATACGCTCCTGCAAAATGAATACTTCCTTCAGGCTTCATTACATTGGGCCAGAATTTGTGTAACTCACCAACAGGAAAGGGTAATCTTTCACATGTGGATGAAAATGTTTCTTTTGTCCAGTCCCTGCTGATAGCCAGTTCTATGGTATCTTTCTTGCCGGGGTACACTTCCCTGAATGCAGCAAGTGCCCTTTGCGGCGATACCCCACCGGGGCCGGTACCCAGTACAATAACACGGTGCGTATCTACTTCATCAGCCGAATGCCAAACATCGCCTAAATCAGGATGTTCTAAAAACAAGTTGATATTGGGCAATCCATCGTCCAGCCAAAACTTAGAACTTGCCTGAAACACAAACCTTGAATAAGAATCGTAAGTAAGATTTTGAAAGATATATTGCTTTTCTGCTGGCATAGCAGGCGTTATTTGAATATTTCGGAAAGCCGGCAAAGGGATACAGTTTACAAAATAGTCTGCCGACAGTTGCTGCTCCTGATTAAACTTTTTGTATGTAACAGTTACACCTGCATCGCTGTTTTTTATTGCTATGACTGGGGCGTTGAGCCATACCCTTTGTCCCAATTTTTTTGCAAAAGCATTGGGCAACATCTGATTGCCCCCTTTCAACCTCCATATGTCTGTCGGGAATACCGGTACGCCACGAATTTTAAGAATGGCTGCATACCATAATTTAAACAAGGCTGATTCTCCTTCACCACCAAGAAATTCCAAGGCGGTGTTTGAGGCACCTTCTTTTTTCAGGAATTCAAAAGCGGTAATTTTATCAAGGTGATCGTAACCTATATTGAACGGCTGGTATTCATCCGTAAATTTATCAAGGTAAGGTGCTGTGTACAGGGTTTGCAATTCGCCCCATGCATGCTGAGATAAATATTTTACTTCTTTATCGTTAAAGCCAAACTGCTTTAATATTGCTGCATCGGCCAGCATTTCTTCCGTGTAAAATTTCCCTTTTATTCTCCGTTGAATTTGTTTTCTTCTTGGGTAAGGAATTACTTCAAGCTCCAACTCTTTTGCATACTCAAAATACAGTTTGTAACCCGGCTTCACAATATGCTCCTGTCCAAAATCACCATACAAGCCATCAGACAATCCATCATGTACTGTAAAAACATGCCCGCCATGCCGGCCCGAAGCCTCCAGCACAGTCACATCATGTCCTTTCTTCATTAATTCATATGCACAGCATAACCCTGCTAATCCTGCACCACCAACAATTATTTTTTTAGAGGGGCCATTACTGCTGTTTGTAATTTGCGGTTCCGGATTATTTCTACTATTAAGCTTTGCATTCACGTTATCACTTAACAGTGTTGCGCCAATACCGCCCATTACCGTTTTTTTTATAAAATCCCGTCTTTCCAACTTACTCATAGAAGTGAAATTTTAACAATGAAGAATGCAATTTTAATTCGTGTTATTCAGTAAAAATAATACGTTGTGGAAAATTACTGATGGCTCCAGACAATCCTTTTATTTAAAATATAATCTGCACTCCGCTCCCTCTAAATTAAATACCAGTATTAAAGTACATTAATATTTAAATATACATTTTTAGTTCAAAAAAGATGCCCGCAACCGTTTGCCTGATTTATTTTTTAAGCTCACTTTAATTTCCCCATAACAAAACTTCCCACTTTTTTCCCCTCTTCTTTTCCGTTTTTAATAGCCGTCATAAAATGAATGCCACCATAAAACCTACTTATAGCAGCCTGATCTGCGGCCTCGTAAAAAGAATTGAAAGTCCGTGATGGCCTGCCATAAGGGACTTCAGCAGAATCACGAAAAGAATAATTATCCCCTACCATTGTGGTAAGCACTACAGCAGCACTTGCAGATGCAGTGCTGTGGCCGGCTGGGTATTCAGGAAATGGCGGAGTTTGAATCAATGGCTGCCAGTCTTTATCAATGTATTTGTTAATAAAAGTTTCAGGCCTTACATAGTTGTAATGGTACTTGGCTTCCCAGCATGAAATAAAAGCATCAAATAAAGCAATGGCTGTTTTTGAAATAAGCGAAGCTGTTTTTATCGCATTATAATTTTCTTTTTCAGCAACAGCACAGGCAATATGCACCCAATGGCCCGGTGGTGAATTTTTTTGAAGAAAGTAAGTAATGT
>JAYWAU010000342.1:0-3991 GCA_043782265.1 Ferruginibacter sp.
TATCCAGTTACATTTTGTTTTAATTGTGCCCAGGCGCCTACATAAGGAATTGCCCGGAGATCTTTCAGTGATAATTTATTATTACCAGATCGTTTGGCAGGTCTGCTGCCGATATTGGTTTCACTGTAAAATTTAAGCGGACTAACCTGCGATAAATAATCAGTAAATCTTGGGTGATTTTTTAAGGAACTATATTTCGTAAAACTAACATCAGCCAGCAGATTTAACAATTTCTCTTCTTCTTCTTCAAGTGTTATATGACGATTATTAAACAACTCGTTTGATATGCCGGCATGCAACAATTGCTCAATGTTAAACTGTGCACTTTCTACAGTACCAAAACTGGAACTTACCGTTTGCCCCTGAATGGTAAGTTGAATTTCTTTGTTAGAAATATTACTTCCCATTGAAGCGTAAAATTTATGTGTTTTACCCCCTCCTCTAGACGGCGGTCCACCGCGGCCGTCAAAGAAAAGGACTTCTATATTATATTCATTTGAAATTGTCGTTAGGTTTTCTTTTGCTTTATAAATACCCCAGTTGGCCATTAAATAGCCACCATCTTTGGTACCGTCAGAAAAGCCCAGCATAATTGTTTGGTATTTATTTCTATTAACGAGATGATGTGCATAAATCTCATTCGAATACAATTGCTTCATTATTCCGGCCGCATTTTGCAGGTCTTCTACCGTTTCAAATAAAGGAATAATATTAACAGTAAGTGCTTCTTTATTCCAGCCGCATAATAAAAAAAGGCCATATACTTCTAATACATTTAGAGCGCTGTTACATTGACTGATAATGTACCGATTGCAACCTGCCTCACCATTAAAACCCTGTATATTTTTAATTGCTTTAATTGTTGCAATGGTATCTATTACTAAAGGATCTTCAAATATTTCTTCCTTTAAAGGAATCGCAATAGTAGTTAAGATATTTATTTTTTCTTCTGTAGAAAGGTTGCTGTAATCAGGTGGCAGATAACCTGATTGTTTAGAAATGGCATCCAGTACTTTACTGTGTACAGTGCTTTCCTGGCGCACATCTAGTGAAGCAAAATGTAAACCGAATACATTTACTTTATTGATAAAATTATCTATTAAATAGAGAAATAACCCGTTGTGTTTGTATATTAATATTTCCCTTATTTTATTTAACTCATCAAGTATATGTTGTTTACTCAGTGCAGTTCGCTGTCCGGGAATAAAAATGTTATCATACATCTGGGTTTCAAGGTCTGCAAGTATGCTATCGACACCTTCAAAAGTTAAGCGGCGTTTAATGCGTCTAATTTCTAAATAATACGATTTAATAATACCCCCCCTTAAAGCATCAGCCACTTTTAATGTAGTGCCAACGGTAACAAAAGGGTTGCCATCCCTATCACCACCAGGCCAAAAACCCATTGTGATAATTGGATTGTTAGCATCAATTGCATTTGGAAACTGGTTTTTTAAAAACGACATGATCCTTCCTGCTGCTGCATAAAAAATATTCTCCAGGTACCACACAAGGTTTAATGCCTCATCGTATGGAGTCGGTTTTTGTTTTTTAAAAAAAGGTGTTTTACCTAATTGCTGCAGGTACATATTTATTTGTGCTGCGTTATTGGCATTCAGTGCATTTGATAAATCATTTATAATTCCTAAAACTGCACCTGGATAAAATTGAGTAGGATGTGCTGTCAGTACCATTCTTACTGCAAAAGTTTTTAACTTGGCAGCTAATTCATCTTCTTTATTACTTTGCAAAACTTCACTTTCCAAATGTTTTAGTGTACCGACACCACCCATATCATTTACTTCCTTAAAAGAAGCATCTTCCAGCGCATCAAAAAGTACAACCTGTCTTTCTATATATTGAATAAAACGAAATAGCAGGTCCAGTCTTTCCTGCTGATTTATATAAGTAGTATGCTTTGTGAAAAAATCTTCAATAATTTCAACAGGGCTTTGCTTTTTTCTATAGCCTTCTTCGCAATTGTTTTGCAATAGCGATAACAGGATACCTGTTTTTTCTATCCTGTGAAAAGGGAGAGAGGTGAAGAGACTATTGTATAGTTGAAACTTAATACCAACTAAATTTTTAAAATGCTGCAAGCCTGTAGATGACTGGTGATCCATATTCAATAATATTTAATAAACTATGATTAAGCTGGCAGCAATAATCTGGAAAGCATGAAAATACTTAAAAAATTTCAAATCGTTTGACTCCTTATCAATAATTTACTTAATTTAGCGGCTTCAAAAGTGGTACAAGTGAAATTATATATTATTCCATCTCAATTCAGCCTTGCTTTTACAGCAAAAGGTGCCACTATTTTTACAACAGGTACAACCCGTTAAGGGTTGCAAATTTTCATATTACCTTTGGGCGAGTCGCTATTTTTTCATTAAATGAAATTTATCAGTTTTTAATTTTACATCACCTATATAAATAAAAGAAATGCAGGTTTTAAAGTTTGGAGGAAGTTCTGTAGCCAACGCAGTTACCATTAATAAAGTAATTGCTATTGTAAAAGAGAAAGTTAAAGAAGATACTACCGTTATTATAGTATCTGCATTTGGAGGCATAACGGATATTTTATTGCAATGCAGCCAGCTTGCGGCTGAAGGAAATGAAACTTACAAAGAAAAATTACACGAAGCTGAATTACGTCATCTCAACACTGTAAAAGAGTTAATCACGATAACACAACAAAGTGCCGTGTTAAGCCTGGTAAAAACGTTGTGTAATGAAATTGAAGATATATGTACGGGTATTTTTTTATTGAAAGAATTATCAGAGCGTACAAAAGACAGGATCGTTAGTTACGGAGAAATTTTATCTTCCAAAATTATTGCGGCTAAATTAAATACGGATGAAGTTTCATGCGAATGGGTAAATGCTACCCAACTTATTACAACCAATGCAAATTACGGTGCAGCAGTTGTTGATTTTGCAGTTACTAATAAAAAAATAGCAAATTATTTTAAGGCAACAAGGTCCCGGTTATTTATGATGCCGGGCTTTATAGCTTCGGATACAAACGGCGTAAATACTACATTGGGTAGAGGAGGGTCTGACTATACAGCTGCGATTGTTGCAGCTGCGCTGGATGTGAAGGTGTTGGAAATTTGGACAGATGTATCAGGAATGATGACTGCTGACCCAAGGTTGGTTACTAATGTTAAAATCATTCCACAGATTTCTTACCAGGAAGCTATGGAACTTTCTCATTTTGGAGCCAAGGTTATTTATCCACCAACCATTCAACCTGTAAGGGGTAAGGGTATTCCAACATGGATCAAAAATACTTTTTCGCC
Organism: Ferruginibacter sp.; assembly: GCA_043782265.1. Lineage (GTDB taxonomy): Bacteria > Bacteroidota > Bacteroidia > Chitinophagales > Chitinophagaceae > Ferruginibacter. Next base: position 3,306 of record JAYWAU010000342.1, read on the forward strand.
GGAAGATGATGGGACAGTGATTCAAAAAGAATCTGATAATAATGGGAATAGTATAAGGGGAATTTCCAGCATAAACAGCATTGCATTATTAAGCCTTGAGGGTAGTGGTATGGTAGGTATTCCGGGATTTTCTAAAAAATTATTTGAAGCACTGGCGGTTAAAAAGATAAATGTAATTCTCATCACCCAAAGTTCTTCTGAACACTCAATTTGTGTTGGTATTGATGCAGCCAATGCAGACCTGGCGAAAAAAATTATTGATGAAGCTTTTGCCTATGAGATTGAAACGAAAAAAGTAGATCCGATTATTGTGGAAAAGGATTTGGCAATAGTTGCACTGGTGGGGGACAATATGAAAAGTCATCCGGGAATTAGTGGTAAAATGTTTGGTAATCTTGGACGCAATGGTGTAAATGTGCGTGCCATTGCACAAGGCTCTTCTGAAAGAAATATTTCTGCAGTGATAGCAGCACAGGATGTAAAAAAAGCAATCAATGTATTGCACGAAGAATTTTTTGAAACGGTGTATAAAGAGATCAATCTTTTTATAGCGGGGGTGGGTAATGTAGGCGGTAAACTGGTAGCACAAATATTACAACAGCAGCAATACCTTTTAAAAAATCTACATTTAAAAATAAATGTGGTTGGCTTATGCAACAGCAAAAAAATGCTTTTTAAAGATGAAG
>JAYWAU010000343.1:0-3986 GCA_043782265.1 Ferruginibacter sp.
TGCCTCCGCCACTCATTAACTGCAAATAATCTATAATAATCAATCCAAGATTATGCTTGTTTTTTAAACGACGGCATTTAGCTCTTAGCTCAAAAATATTTAATGCCGCTGTATCATCAATGTAAATAGGTGCATTACTTAAGCGTTCAATTCCACGCTTATACAATTGCTTCATTTCATGCTCTTCCAGTTTACCACGGTTAATCTTCTCCAGCCATATTTCACTTTCGGCACTTAATATACGCTGCACTAATTGTCCTGCGCTCATCTCCAAACTAAAAAATGCCACTGCTGTTGGTTTGGTTGGATGCAATGCCGCCGTACGTGCAAGGTTAAGTGCAAAAGCAGTTTTACCAACTGATGGTCTTGCAGCCAAAACGATTAAATCAGTAGGCTGCCAGCCATAAGTTAATTTATCCAACGATGGAAAACCACTGGGTACGCCGGTAATATCTTCATCACGGTTACGCATATCCTCAATGCGCTGAATGGTTTTTACCAATACCGTATTGATATCATCAAAATTTTTACGCAGGTGACTATTTGTTATTTCAAACAATTTGCTTTCCGCATCATCCAGTAAATCAAAAACATCGGTACTGTCTTCATATGCATCACCAATAATTTCGCCACTAATACGGATCAGTTCCCGCTGAATGAACTTTTGTAACACAATCCTTGAGTGAGCTTCAATATTGGCAGAAGATACAACTGCATTGGTTAATTTCGAAACATAATAGGGGCCACCTACCAGTTCCAACTCTTCTTTAAATTTTAATTCTTCTACCACCGTCAACAAATCTATGGGCATACTTTTTTGAGCCAGAGAAATCATCGATTTAAAAATGCGTTGGTTTGCTTCTACATAAAAACATTCTGCTTTTAAAATTTCGATGACAGTATCAAAGGCACTTTTTTCCAACATAATTGCTCCCAGTACTGCTTCTTCAAGATCCTTAGATTGTGGAGGTACTTTTCCAAATACCATACTTCCCATGTCAAGGGAAGGCTTTCTTCTTGCTTTTCTGTCTTTGTTCAGGTTGGTCAGCTCCATTTTTTATTTCTAATTATTCGTAATTGGTAAAGGTTGATTTTGTTTTTTTCCTTTTTAATTGAATCAAATATTGTTGCCTGCCGATATAACCTGCAATAAATAGTTGCTTTAATATTTTGCTGCACTATACTAAAAAGTATTGCAGGGCGGCTAAGATAAAGTCAAAATTATTACCGTTATCCACATTATGATGTTGTGAAGTTTTTATAATGATTTTCCACCGCCTGTTAACACTCAAAATTAGCTTATTAACGGTTTATAAACAGGATTATTAACAGGCAATAATCAAATCCAGTCGCATTGCGTAACAATTTATTAACACAGCTAGGGTATGCTTTTTATTTTTCTTCACTTCTATAACCTTTTTTTAAACTTGTTTTATTCATCCCGAAGTAGTAGTTTTTTATGGATACAAATAGTGAACATTAATTCCATCTTTTACGCTTAACTGTCAATAACTATCTTTGCAGCATCTTAAAAAATAATCATTTATAAATGACCATAAGTTACAATTGGCTAAGTGAGTACTTACCCGAAAAGTTAGAGGCTGAAAAATTAAGCAAAATTCTAACTTCTATCGGTTTGGAAGTTGAGAGTCTTGAAAAATATGAAGAATTAAAAGGTGGACTGGAAGGTTTGATAATAGGAGAAGTATTGGAATGTACCAAACATCCGGATGCAGATAAATTAAGTCTTACCAAAGTTAATATTGGAACAGGTGAACCACTTCAAATTGTTTGTGGTGCACCCAATGTAGCAGTAGGCCAAAAGGTAGTGGTAGCAACAGTTGGATCTACTATTTATCCCTTTTCGGGAGAACCCATGACCATGAAAAAAGCAAAAATTCGTGGCATTGAAAGTTTTGGTATGATTTGCGCAGAAGATGAAATAGGGCTTAGCGACAATCATGCAGGTATTTTGATTTTACCTGCCGAAACAAAAGTAGGAATGTTGGCTGCTACTTATTTCGGTGCTTACAATGATTTTATTTTTGAAATTGGCCTTACTCCAAACCGTATGGATGCTATGAGTCACCTTGGTGTAGCCAAAGATGTTTGTGCTTATTTATCGCACCATAGCAAAAAAGATACGCACATAAAATCGTCTTTTAAAAATACATTTAAACCCGATCACCAGGGTTTGCAAATTGAAGTTAGTATTGAAAATACTGTTGCCTGCGAACGATATGCAGGTGTAAGTATACAAGGTGTAACAATTGCCGAAAGCCCCAAATGGTTACAACAAAAATTAAAAAGTATTGGTCTCAGGCCAATTAATAATATAGTTGATATCACTAATTTTATTTTGCATGAAACCGGGCAACCATTGCATGCATTTGATGCCGACATGATTACTGGTAAAAAAATAATTGTAAAAAATTTGCCCGAATCAACACTCTTTGTAACACTTGATGGTAAGGAAAGAAAATTATCTGCAGAAGACCTCGTAATCTGCAATGCAGAGGAAGGCATGTGTATTGCAGGTGTCTATGGTGGAGCACATAGCGGCGTTACAGCAAATACAAAAAATATTTTTTTAGAAAGTGCCTGGTTTAATCCGGTGAGTATTCGTAAAACTTCTTTCCGTCATGGATTGCGTACTGATGCAGCTACCCGCTTTGAAAAAGGTGTAGACATTAGTAATACTGTAAATGTTTTAAAGAGAGCAGCTGTAATGATTAAGGAAATAGCAGGAGGGGAAATAGCTTCTGATGTTACTGACAATTATCCTGATCCAAAAAATAAAACAGAAGTAGCAATTAAATACCACTATCTAAAAAAATTAAGTGGGAAAAACTACCACGGCGACACAATTAAAAATATTTTAACAGGTCTTGGTTTTGAAATAATCAAAGAAGGTCAGGATGATATTCGTGTAGCTGTACCTTTTAGTAAGCCCGATATCAGTATTCCTGCAGATATTGTAGAAGAGATAATGCGGATAGATGGGTTAGACAATGTGGAAATACCTTCTCACATTACTATTTCCCCTGCAGTAGAAACGCTTGCCCATGAAGCTGCCTATAAAGAAAAAACAGCAGCCTACTTAGTAGGGGTAGGTTTTAATGAGATTTTTACCAATAGTATTACCAATGCTGCTTATTACAATGAAGGCATATTGCAAACAACTGTAAAAATGATCAATAGCCTCAGCGCTGATTTAAATGTGTTAAGGCCACGAATGATGGAAACCGGGCTAGAAAGCATTGCCCACAATTTAAATCGTCGAAACAGCGATCTGCAGTTTTTTGAATTTGGAAAAACTTACAACACAACTGAGGTTGGCAAATATGAAGAGAAGCAACATATCAGTATTTATATTACCGGGAAAAAAAGTGCAGATGGATGGAAAGGAAAAGGAGATAAAGCAGATTTTTATTTTGCTAAAGGCATTTGCGAAAAAATAACCACTTTACTTGGTATATCAATAACAGGCTATAGTACTGAAATTGATGATAAACTGGACAGTTGTATGCAGGCTAAAGTGAAAAATGATACGGTGGCAACTATTGGTAATATCAATAAAAAAGTATTGGAACTATTTGAAATTAAACAGCCTGTTTTTTATGTAGATATAGACTGGGACAAAGTTTTAGAACTAAATAAAGCACTAAAAATTACATATACAGAAATATCTAAATTCCCTGTAGTACAAAGAGACCTTGCAATTGTAGTTGATAAAAATCTGCCCTATGAACAGGTAGAAAAAGCAACCTGGGGTGCCAAAGTAAATAAGCTGACTTCTATTAACCTGTTTGATGTTTTTGAAAGCGAAAAACTAGGTGCAAATAAAAAATCGATGGCGGTTAGCTTTACTTTTTTAGATGACGAAAGAACAATGACAGATAAAGATATTGATGGCATGATGAGTAAAATAATCAGTCATTGCGAAAAAGAATTAAATGCGGAAATAAGAAGATAATTTGCTTATA
>JAYWAU010000344.1:0-3984 GCA_043782265.1 Ferruginibacter sp.
ACCAGCGTGATTTTATAATTAAGATCGACCCTGCAAACGGTCATGTTGTAGGTAAAATTGATTTACCAGGATTGAAAGAGCAATATTTTTCCAATCAAATAGTAAAGGACAGAACTGATGTATTGAATGGTATTGCATATGATAGTACCAGTAAAAAAATATACATCACCGGTAAACGCTGGCCCACAATGTTTGAAGCTACTTTTAATTAAAATTTTATTTTAAAACAAAATAATAGAATTTTTAATGGGCCTAATTTAAAACGCTATAGTATTTCCCAGCAAATTAAAACCGTTTTCCAGAATATAATAACCGACTATTGCTGCTCCCACAAGTCCTAAAACAATTGCCCAAATCCACCAGTTATCTTCAGGTTCTTTATTCTCTTCCACAAAATATTCTGACATTTCAAAATTGGTAGTTTCTTTATCGCCTACTAAAATAGTATGTTCCGTTGCATTCCGGATAACTCTTTCAGCAATCACTACTGGTGTAAACATTTTATTTATTTCCAATGGGATAAAATCAATGTCTCCTACTTCATTTTTAATAAAATTGCCCACTGATTGTATTGTAACACTCCCCTTCTCATCCAAGTCTTTTTTAATTAGTTCACTTAAGGCTGTAAATTCATTAAATGTATTTTCATTATCCTTAGAAGCTGTAAAAAAAATGGATGGCACAGGTGCTGACAGACGTGAATTAGCAACGTCATTCTCCGCCTTACTGATTATAACAGACAAGGTTCCAATACCCGGTAACCTACAGATTTTATTTTGAAAAAGTGTTGGTGCTATTAAATAATCCATAACAAAGACTTATAAATCAAAGATAGGCTTATACACCAAAACAACGTCTGTGGTTTAACTACAAACTATAAAAAAGTTATCAGCAATTTTTATAACTGGCATTTAAAACTTCAAAATAACTCCTGCTAAAAAATTTAAGCCGTACACTTCATAATTATTCCAGCGTTGGTATTTATCATTTAAAATATTATTAATGTCAAACCAGGCACTTATTTTTTTATTAATACTTACTTCAACACCTGCACTGAAATCAGCTGCACCACTTAAGCTTTTATTTACGTTATTTGGTAGCAGGTAAGGGCCACCGGTAAATGTTTTAAAATCGCTCTTAATCATTACCTGCCTAAATGCCCACCATCTTAATGAAGCATTTATTTCTAAAGGTATGGTACCCCAAGCTTTCTTATTGTCTTTCATACCTGTATAGCCATTAAAAGTAAGCCCCCCGGTAATGGTAAATTTATCTTGGCTAATAAAACTGAAATCTCCATGTATCCGAAGATCGGTAACCTTGCTTTCATTACTTATTTTAAAAGATTTCAAGTCGGAGCCAGCCGTAGTATCATTTATAAAAAAAGGTAGGTTAGTATAACTGATAAAACCTGCTTTGGCACTAAAATTAAAGTGCTTGCCTACAGAAGCTTTAAGCCCACCGTAAAATTCAATCTCTTTTGTATTTTTTTGGGTGAAGATGGTTGCCAGATAAGGATTTCTGTCTGTTAAATTTTGATAATTATTTTTTATGATTTTACCTATTAAACCAGCCTGCACCAAAAAGGGTTTGTCAGGAATTTGTGCCTCTCCGTAGATATTCGGTAGCACACTTAACTGTCCATTATCCCAGGTTGGTGTTATTCCTCCATGCAGTTTTAATACTGACGTAGTATAGACTAATTCCGGAGCAATGGAATAAATGTTATTATTGATTCTTGTATTATTAGGAATATAATTTTTTGTTGTATAAGTGGTTATATCAGCCTTGGCTGCAAGCTTTACCTTAAATAAATCATCAATGGATTTTTCGGCAGGGGCATCAATCATTAAAGAACTTTCGGATAACCTATTTTGATTGCTAAAAATATTTATCTCAACATTAGGATTGTAGTTAATGCCGGATTCCGTTGCTTCCTTGTTGCGAAAGCCTGCGCTTAATTTAATATCAGTTAACCTTTGTAATACGTCCTTCTTTTCATAACTATGAGCAAGGTGATTATAGCCATATAAATAATAGTCATGTTGACTAATTCCTGCACTTCCGTAGAGTTCATTGCTTTCTGTAAAATAACTACCGTTGGCTTTTACATTTAACTGGCTGTAATCCTGGTTTTTTATTTTCCCTTTAGATGAAATATAATCAGCATAAATATTTACCAAACTTTTTTTTCCATCACCAAAACTAAATGCTGCACTAACCAATGGTGTAGAATAATTACCAAAGCCAACCTTAAGAAAATTTCTCAGCCCAAGTTCCAAACTTGTATCTTGTAATAGCGCCAATGGTTTTACTACCATTGGTTGATACGTGTAAAATAAATTTTGCGAAGGAATATTATAGGGTGAAATTACTTTTGAAGAATCTGCTGTTAAATTAGAAGCCGAAAAATTGATTTTTACTGCATTTCTTAAAACAGGTTTATAACTGGAGGTAATATCAACAGTCTGCTTTTTAGCAGTATCTTTTTGAGCAAAGGATACAATACCTGATAAACAAAAAATTAAACCTGTTATTATATTTTTGATACCCATAGTAAATTTGAATGTTTAAATTGCTTCTTTTAATTTATAAAATTGCCCTGCTAAAAAATAGTTAATTAATTTTCGAAAATCCTTTTTCTGCTTCTGTGGCTTTGGCCAACTTATCCTGTGCTTCTGTTTTTAAGTCTGTGATAGTTGAATTTTGTGCTACACTTTGGTATGTTGCTTTGGCATTGAAATAATCTTTTTGCTGCATAAAAATATCTCCCAATAGAATGTAACTACGTGTAAGCCAAAAATCATAACTACTGGTTTCTTTTATTACAACCTGTGCAGCTTTTTCCGCAGCTGTGTAATTACCCAAACTAAATTGGCAGTTAGCTATTTCATACCTGGCTTCTGCTCCCCACGCCGATTTGTTGATGGCTGCGCATGATTTGAAAGAAGTGATAGCTCCCGAGTAATCATTGCTAACTTGTTGAGATTTCCCTAACACTAAAAATGCTACAGATTTATCATCGGTGCTAATACCTTTACTCTTCAATAATTCTTTGGCTACTTCGTTGGCCTGGGCATATTCTTTCAACTGGTAATCGCAACGTACCAAGCCCCTTAATGCTTCTAATTGGTTATCCTGGTTAATGGCGGCAGTTCTCAAAGACTCAAAATTCTTTTTCGCTTTGGCATAGTCTTTCAATTCAAAATAATTAATTCTTGATGCTGATAAAGTTGCCCTTTCAAAATATTTATTGATGCCTTTGGAGCTAACATAGGTGTAACCTGTTAAAGCATTATTCCAATCTTTATTTTTAGTATAACACTCACTACGATAAAAATTGGCGTCCAATACAGATGCTCCTGTTGGGAATTTTGCTAAATAATTATTGAAAGCCTCTATGGCTCCACTACAATCGTTGTTATTGTATTTTAATTCAGCAGCGTTATAGGTTAAACCATCTGCCTCAGAAACTGAAATATTTTTACCATTTTTACGCATCAGCTCAACATACTCATTTGGCTTACCTGCTTCAACATAAATATTCTTAATGTTATCTAATGCTTCATCTGCTTCTGCCGATTGCGGATATAGTTGTATCAGTTGTTGGTAATTGGTAAGTGCATCTTCGTTTTTTTCAATATTGTAATAACTAAGTCCAAGTTTTAAATAAGCCTTTGGTTTTAATCCTGCTGCATTTTCTGTAGCAACTATCTTGTTTAAATAAGGAATGGCTTCCCTAAATTTTTCGTCTGCCATGTAGGTGTTTGCTACTTCCATAGTAGCATCAGGCGTTAAGCTACTTTGTGGGTATTGGCGGCTCAGATTGTTGAGGAGCGTTATTTTAGCCGGGGAACTTTTTATTCCTGCAATCATTGCCTTTTGAAACATTGCATAATCACTTTGAGGCAGCGCATTATTCAACACATTATCATACATACTATTTGCCTTAGTAAAATCTTTGTTCATAAAATAACAATCCGC
>JAYWAU010000345.1:0-3979 GCA_043782265.1 Ferruginibacter sp.
CTTTGCAAACGTTCATTGTTGCGAACAATCCCTACATAATCACTCATCAGCAATTTCATTTCTTTTAAACTTTGTGTAATCAGGATCATCTCTTTAGGGGCACTGGTACCATCTGCTTTCCAGTCTGGAATATTTTGCTGAAAAGAAAGTTGACCAATATTTTTTACTGCATCCAAATACCCCCGATGAGCAAAAACCATTGCCTCCAGCAAACTATTGCTGGCGAGGCGATTGGCACCATGCAACCCAGTACAGGCACACTCACCTGCCGAATACAAATTGGTGATAGATGTTTTGCCAACCGAGTCAGTTTGCACCCCTCCGCAACTGTAATGCGCCGCTGGCGAAACTGGTATCATGTCTTTGGTAATATCAATGCCAATGCTTATGCATTTATCATAAATATTGGGGAAGTGTTCTGTAAATTTTTCTTTTGTAAAATGGCGGCAATCTAAAAAAACATACTCCGTACCATTTATTTTCATTTCGTTATCAATAGCCCTCGCAACGATATCTCTTGGTGCCAAATCCTTTCTTTCATCATACCGCTCCATAAATGCTTCGCCGCTTTGGTTACGCAAAATACCTCCATCACCACGAACGGCTTCTGTAATTAAAAAATTTTGTCCACGCACACCAGGTTCATACAAAGCAGTTGGATGAAACTGTATGAACTCCATATTTTCTATCCTTCCCTTGGCCCTGTAAACCATCGCAACACCATCGCCGGTGGCAATAGCCGGATTAGTTGTAGTTCGATACACCTGACCATTTCCGCCTGTTGCAAGCAACGTAATTTTAGCAACTATTTTTTCAATTTTATGGGTATTTAAATTCAATACATATACGCCATAGCATTCAATATCCGGGGTAGCTTTTGTAACTAAAAAACCCAGGTGGTGTTGTGTAATAATATCCAATACAAAGCAATGGCTGATGAGTTGAATATTGGGTTTGCTTTTGATCGCTTCCAGCAATGCTCTTTCCATTTCTTTGCCCGTTACATCTTTGTGATGCAGAATGCGAAACTCACTATGGCCTCCTTCTCTTCCCAATGCATAATCGCCCTCTTTATCTTTATCAAAATTGGCTCCCCAGCTAATCAATTCTTTAATTCTTTCCACCCCTTCCCTAACTACAATTTCCACTACTTCCCTATCACATAAACCGTCGCCGGCTATCAGCGTATCTTCAATATGTTTGTCAAAACTATCCTTATCAAAATCCATTACGCCGGCAATACCCCCCTGTGCGTACTTGGTATTTGTTTCATCACTTTGGGTTTTTGTAAGTATAGTTACTGTATTATCAGGACATGCTTCTGCAACTTTCAATGCATAGGTTAATCCTGCAATACCACTTCCTATTACTAAAAAATCTGTTTGCATAAATATTACTTAAAGAATTGAGAAATGAATACTGAAACTAAACCGCATCTATCCAAACGTTACTTTCTTTCAACAAATTAATGAGTTCATCTACCGCAATGGCACTGTCAATATTTCTTTTTACCACTTCCTTTCCACGGTACAAAGTAATTTTTCCAACACCACTTCCAACGTATCCAAAATCTGCATCTGCCATTTCACCAGGACCATTTACAATGCAACCCATGATGGCGATTTTTAAACCTTTTAAATGATTGGTTACAGCCCGGATTTTCCCGGTAGTTTCCTGTAACTCAAAAAGAGTTCTGCCACAACTGGGACAACTAATGTATTCTGTTTTAGAGATTCTGGTTCGTACCGCCTGCAGAATAGAAAAGGAGGTGTTGTTGATGAACTGGTGATTGTTTTTTGTTTGCAAATAAGTTCTGCCAGAAACTTTTTGATTGAAGAGTTTGGAAGGGTCATTCATTAGCCAGATACCATCGCCCATACCATCTAAAAAAAGGGCACCTGACTCAGTGCTAAAATGAATCAGTTGTTCATCAATAGAACTATCATCGCTTTCAACAGCCAATATTACCGGGCAATTAATCTGATTTTCCATCAGCCTTACTATAAAAGTTCTTACACTTTGCATGGCATTGGCTGCGGTGGAATAGATACATAAAACAACGGTGCTCTCTTCTTTTACCTTTTGTATTAATTGATCATTGTTTTTGGTTGCATCAATTGCCACAAAATTTATTGCGGCCGATTTTTTTGTTACCCTCAAAAATTCATCCCCCTGAAAAAGTGGAAAATATTTTGGATCATCAAAATTTGTTAACCAGGTTAAATGATCGCAAATAATATTAAGTGTTCCAGGTAATGCAAAGTCAATTTTTTTATTACCAGTATAAATATAATCTGCTGCCGCATCTCCAATAGCCCATTTATCTGTTGTAGGATTATAAGTATAACCAATGGCAGGCAAATCTGCATAATCGATACTTTTTGCCAACATAAAATCTGCAATTACTACCGGAACCTGTTTGGCTCCAATATTATAAACTGAAACCGATGCCCGTCTTTTATATTCAAATGGAGAATACGGAAGTTTTACATTTTCCAGCGAAGCTTTTGAATCGCTAACAGAAGTAGCTGTATATCTTTTCACCAGGTCTTTACATACCGGAATTTCAAATTCAGGATCTTCTGTTAAGCTAACCCTAATGGTATCACCAATACCATCTTCCAGCAAAGTTCCAATACCTATGGCAGACTTTATTCTTCCATCTTCACCATCCCCTGCTTCTGTAACACCGAGATGCAATGGATAACATTCGCCAAACTCTTCCATCATGTGGTTGATAAGTAAGCGGTAAGCCTGCACCATCACAAGCGGGTTACTACTCTTCATACTTAAAATAATATTGTGATAATCTGCCGCCCTGGCAATGCGTAAAAACTCCATGGCACTTTCCACCATACCCATAGCCGTATCCCCATAGCGACTCATTATTCGGTCACTTAAACTTCCATGATTAGTGCCAATTCGCATAGCAGTTCCATGTTCTTTACAAATCAATACCAGCGGTGTAAACCGTTCCCGGATTCTTTCTATTTCTTCTACATATTCAGCATCTGTATATTCAATCTGTTCAAATTTTTTCTTATCTACATAATTGCCGGGGTTAACCCTTACTTTCTCTACTATCCTCGCAGCAATTTCCGCAGCGTTGGGTGTAAAATGTATATCTGCGATAAGGGGTACAAAATACCCTCTTCTGTGCAGCTCGTCTTTTATGTGTTGCAAATTTTCAGCTTCCTTTTTTGAGGGAGCTGTAATGCGAACCAACTCTGCACCGGCTTCAATACACCTAATCGTTTGTTCAACTGTCGCAATGGTATCCATCGTGTCGGTGGTCGTCATGGTTTGCACACGAATAGGATGGCCATTACCTAACAATAAATTGCCAATTTTAACTTCCCTGGTTTTAAGACGTTTGTATTCCGTCAACGATTCACAATATAATTGCATAGATTTTTAATTACTATAAAAATAACAACAAAAATAAGGGGTTGTTGACCCCTGCCCCAGTTTATTTAATACTTTACCGAATAGGAAACTTTTTCAGGATGCGCTAACATTTCTGTAAGGGTGGTGTTAAAAGTAAGGGTCTTTTTATCAGCAGAAATTGTACTGCCGGGGCCATCATACGCTTTAACAGCTTTAGGTAATATAATAATTGTATGATAATTAAAATCCCCCGTCATAGCCGTCATTTGTGATATCATACTAAATGTTGAATCGGTTGCAACTTTATTTTTAAAGGCTGCTATATCATTTATTGTATTGGAGACACTACCCGGAGCAGCTTTAAAAGTAAACTGATCACCAACCGGATTGGCAGATTTTGCACCCGCATCCATGCCCGCCTCATCCTCATTCAATTTTTGCTTTTCGCCCGTTGCCTTATCAAAAGCTTTCAGCTTATTTAGTACAGTGGCGAAATTATTTTTAATAGAAGCAAGATCACTCATATTTTTAAAGGGTGTACTCATTTCAATCTTCATTTCATCTTTCTCTTCATCCAATTTCATATATACTT
>JAYWAU010000346.1:0-3963 GCA_043782265.1 Ferruginibacter sp.
TTTGCTGAATCCATTGTGAAATGTGCTGAAAACGAACATGCCGATTTGATTGTTATGGGATCACACGGCCGCAGGGGTCTGGACAAATTATTAATGGAAAATGTTGCTGAAAAAGTTTTGCAATTAAGCAAGGTACCGGTATTAGTGATCCCAATAAAAGCCTTGCAAAATGTGTAAAGAAATACACACTTAAATTAGCATTTCGAAAAGACTGTTGCTATTTTTTAATTTTAAAATACTTAGAATGAATAATTTTTTTAAAACAATTATTGCAGGCTACGGTGCAAAAAAATTAGGCGGAGGCTGCCTAAGTACTGTAATAATATTTATGATAATTTGGTGGGCATTAGGGCATTGCAATTAGCAGGCTAATTAGTTAAATTTTAATATCCTGCTATTTTTTTCAAATACAGCTATATCCTTAAATGATATTTAATAATTACTGAGAGTTTTATTGCTGCCGGGATATGATAAAACATTTCATCCTTTATATGAGGCACATTTTACTACTTCAATAAAAGAACAATGTAATCAGTATAGTTATCGTAGAAATTATTAGCAACAAAAACTACTGTTAATAAAAAATACGGTTAATAAATTATTGTTGGGAAATGATTGTTTCCTGATGCAGACTAATAGAAGTTTTTATTGTTGAAATGCTGGTACCAAAATCAGTTTTTACATTTTGGATATCTTGCTCAGTTATTGTATCTGTAATATCAGTAACATGTTTATTGATTTTTTTTCTTGTCACCTTATCTAAAAATCTCTCCTGGTTATAATATGCAGCGTTTAGTTGCTGGTATTTTTCTTTTTGTTCCATGGCATCTTTTTTGTAAAACTACACGAACATTTGTATAAACAATCTACCTGTTTTTAACAATCCGAATTGGTAATGTAAACTTAACATTGCTATGTATTTTTTAAATGGTATATTAAAAATTGAGAGCATCTTTTAAAGTTATACTGCTGAAATTCAGTCCTGTAGGCAACATTGGTCTTTCCAGCTACATTCATTATTTGTCTGTAATTATAAAATCACTATATGCTATTTATCCACAAAATTTAAAAATCATTTCGTTTCTTCTCTTTTGTATTAGCTGGAATTTTTTATTTAAGGTAAAATTGATCTAACAACTTAAAGGTTAAACTTTTTACTTGCCTAATAAAAGGGTGTATTTTGTCAATACATTTTTCCATTTTTTTTAGGATGAAAAATAAAAAGCAACCACCAATAAATAATCCTATGCTGCTTTAGCTTTTCTTAAAGTCATTTTGTAGCCAAAATACTGCCCTTCGTCGCAACATTTGATAAATCAACGATTTTATTGCAATCTATTCCTAATTTGGTACCATGAAAAAAGCATGGTATGCAAAAAAATGGATAACCATGCTGCTACATACAGCAGCATGGGTGCTGTTATTTTCATTACCTTATTTATTAAGGCCGCAAAATAATCCCAATCAACCCCCACATCCACAATCTCAAAATGAAGTTATAAATACTATCATTTGGTTTACCGGAGACGTGATGCTGATAGGCTTTTTTTATCTGAATGCCCTATTGATTATACCCCGTTTATTCTACAAAAAAAAATACACCCTTTATACATTGGCAATTTTTGGCAGTTTTGCAACTTATGTAATGCTGATGTGGCTATTAAAGATTTCTTTCACGCAGGCAGATAATTTTGAATTTAGAAAACATGTTTTCTTTAGTACTTTCATTTTCATTTTCATCCTGGCCTGCAGTATTGCTTACAAAACAATTAAAGACAAAATAATTGCTGATAACCTGGCTAAAGAAAAAGAAAATGAATATCTTAAAACAGAGTTATCATTGTTGCGTAGCCAGGTTAGCCCACACTTTATGTTTAATGTGCTTAACAATATGGTAGCACTTGCACGCAAACAGTCTGATTTATTAGAGCCTTCTCTAATTAAATTATCCTCGCTAATGCGCTACATGCTGTATGAAACAGATGAGGAAAAAGTATCACTCGAAAAAGAAACCGAATACCTGCAGAGTTATATAGATTTACAGCGCCAACGTTTTAGCAAAAAAGTAATCATCAATGTAACTATGCACCCGGCAGATAAATTGTACGAAATAGAACCGATGCTGTTAATACCATTTGTAGAGAATGCTTTTAAACATGGCACAGGCATGATAGAACAGGCGCAGATTGATATCGATTTGAAAGCGGAAAGTAATAAAGTACAGTTTATTGTGAGAAATAAATACGATCCTGTTTCAGTTGAAGTAAAAGACAAAGCAAGCGGTATAGGTTTGGTGAATGTGCAAAGAAGATTAGATTTATTGTACCCTAAACATCATAGTTTACAGATTACCAAAAATGACAACACTTTTATAGTTACACTTCAAATAAACCTTGCGGTATGATACGTTGCATTGCCATAGATGATGAGCCTTTGGCACTTGAACTGCTGGCAGACAATATCAGCAAAGTACCTTACCTGCATTTGATTGCAGCCTGTGATAATGCGCTGGAAGCAATGAAAATAATGGAAGAGCAACCCATCGACCTAATATTTTTAGATATACAGATGCCTGGTTTAACAGGTTTACAGTTTATACAAAGTATGACGGTAAAACCGATGATCATATTAATTACAGCTTATGAAAAATATGCACTGCAGGGTTTTGATTTAAATGTAACTGATTACCTGGTAAAACCTGTTTCGCTTGATCGTTTTGTAAATGCATGTAATAAAGCAAAAGAATTATTTGTGTTAAGAACTCAGCCCAGACCGGCCAACGACGCCGGCTTCTTTTTTGTAAATGTTGATTACAGTTTAGTAAAAATAATTACTGCCGACATTGTGTACATAGAAGGTTTGAAAGACTACATTAAAATACACCTTAAAAGTTCACAACGGCCAATTGTTACCCGGATGCCTATGAAGACTATTGAAGAACAATTACCTGCTGATGCCTTTATTCGAATACATAAATCTTATATTGTTTCCATCGCATATATTACCGCAGTTAGAAAATCAAGTGTATTTATTGATACACTCGAACTACCGGTAAGCGACAACTACCGCGATACTATAACTGCACTTACAGGTAAATTGTAATACCATAAATCTTGAACTACTTTCTGCATTTTTATTTAAAGTAACAATGGCCTGCCAACGCAACATACATTTGCATGGTATTATTTCCAGATAGCCATATAGTTTGGCAATTGCTGAAAAACGGTATATAGTTTATGGTTATATAAATTATTAAACAATACTTAGCAGACAAAGTAACAAAAAGCGAAAACAAATTGTTACATTCATTTTTATTTGTAGTTTAATTATTCCCTAAACCGAATTTTAATTGCCATAACGCCATGAATGTATTCTCTTCAAAACTAGTGCTTATCGTCCTTGCTGTAGTGGTTTTTCAATCCTGCGGCAGCAGTAATAAAATTACTGCTGTAAATAATAATTCTTTCATTGTTGGTGATGCATTGCCTGATGCGCCGGCATTATCAGCCAGGGGCGATTATAAAGTTGGAGTTAGAACGCTTGACCTTGTTAATAAAAATCAGGTGGACATCTTACATTCAAAAGGAGGTGTAGACCCATCATACGACCGATCATTAAAAGTTGAAGTTTGGTATCCGGCAATTATACCTGAAGGCAAAAAAGAATTGGTGACTTATGAAGCCACACTGGGATTGTTTAAAGATTCTGCAAGGCCATTGATACCGTATACTTTTTGGGGCAGAGCATTGCGCAATGCAGCACCCGATCTTTCAGCCGGCAAGTTTCCTTTAATAATTGTATCGCATGGTTACCCTGGTTCAAGATTACTTTTGACTTATCTCACAGAAAATTTAGCGTCAAAAGGATATGTTGTTGTTGCCATTGCACATACTGAATCTACTTATGGTGACAGAGCTGCTTTTCAAAGCACGCTGCTTAACCGGTCAAAGGATGATTTGTTTG
>JAYWAU010000347.1:0-3962 GCA_043782265.1 Ferruginibacter sp.
CCCAATCTTTTTTTAATCACCAACATCATTGCTGTGCCATTATCAAGCATCATTCTTTTTGCTGAGATTGGCCTGGTGGCTTTTTCATGGATTTCTTTCGCAGGTGCTTATCTTGGTAAATTGGTTGGCTGGTTAGTATGGTGGATGAATAAAATCATTCTTTGGGTAAGCCATTTGTCGTTTGCTGTTTGGGATAATATTCCATCTACCATTGCTACCACCTGGCTATTATATACAGTTGTATTGGGCATTGCAGTTTGGTTATTGAATAAAAATCTAAAAATATTACGTCTTGCGATAATTTGTTTGGCTGGCTTTGTCTTGTTGCATGCGTATGGGAAATGGCAAATTAAAAATCAGCAAAAAATTATTGTTTATAATGTGCCGCAACACCAGGCCATTGATTTTATTTCCGGCAACCAATATCGATTTTTAGGTGACAGTATTTTGTTGCAAGATGGCGTACTTCAAAATTTTCATTTAAAACCGGCACGGATTGCATTGCAATTAATTGATAGAAAAGATAGCATGACTGCCCTGTTTGAACAACCCTTTTTTTACCAGTTTGGCAACCAAAAAATATTGGTGATTGATAAGCCTTTACAATTTGAAACGCTGCAACAAAAGATTGAACTTGATATGATCATTATTTCTAAAAATCCACGGATATTAATTGCTCAACTTGCGCATGTGTTTAACTGTAAACAATACATTTTTGACGCATCTAACAGTATGTGGAAAATTAATCAATGGCAGAAAGAATGTAAAGCACTTAATTTGACCTTTCATTCAATACCCAATCAAGGGGCTTTTGTGTATGATATTGGTATATAAATTGCCGGTTGATTTTGCAGAAATTTTTTCATTCTTATTTTTTAATACATTATCAAACTACTAAAATATCTATACAGCCCTACTTCTCAACAGATGAAATTAATCCGGTGCATACTCCTCTTTTGTCTTGTTATTAATTTTTCTGATGTTGTAGCAGGTAATATTATTGATAGTCTGCCCAAAACAAATAAAGACACTGTCGTGATTCCGTTTGAATACAAACAGTCTGCTTTGTACCAGCCCTTTACTTTACTTGCCATCGACAGCGTAATAAATATCTTACTAAAAAACGATTCTGTAACACTTACCATTAACGGCTATGCCCATGTGGATGAAGGTACCGATTCAATCTGCTATTACCTTTCGCTCAACAGGGCGTTGGTAATAAAGGATTATGTATTGGGCAGAGGAGTTGATAGCTCCAGGATATTTTCTTTAAAAGGCTGGGGACACTTTCGGTCATTCAATCGTAAAACAAACAACGAAATACTTAAATATAATTGCCGGGCAGAAATTATGCTGAATTATCCTATACCTCCGCCACCGCCATTGTTTTTAGATAAAGACGAAGACGGAATTGCTGACAGTGAAGATAAATGCCCTGAAGAATATGGCGAACTTATTAATGGCGGCTGCCCTAACAAAGATGCAATTATTGTACCTTTTGATGTGCAGCAATCATCTCTAAATACTATTACCTACAGGGTTTTGGATAGTGTAATAATGCTCTTATTAAATGACCCAGCCATTTCAATTTCTATCGACGGACATGCTTATAAAAAGGAAGGTAACAAATCAGTGTGTGATCGTCTGTCAGGTGAACGGGCCGATATTGTAAAAAATTATCTTTTATCCCGCCATATAACTGGAGCAAGAATTAATTCTGTTAAAAGTTTAGGGTATGCACATCCGATAACTGCCGGTAGAAACCCTGCTGAAATTGCCCGAAATTCACGGGCGGAGATATTTTTAATCCGGCACTAGATGCACTTTTGTTAATGTACCTTTTTCATTATTAACTAATAGGCTATTTTAAAAGGTTCGTGCCAAGATGTTTGTATTTTGTTTGTAATGCAGACAGCTTATCCATTTTGAGCACAGTTAAAAAATGCTAAATTTGCGGCAAAATTAAAACTGGTGAGTTTGCAAATACCATAATGAAATTCACATTAACTACTACACATGAACAAAAAAATCAAATCAGCACTTATTTCTGTTTTTTATAAAGATGGACTGGAAAATATCATTAAGGAATTACATCAACTGGGTATTACAATCTATTCTACAGGAGGTACACAAAAGTTTATTGAAGAATTAAATGTTCCCTGCGTTCCGGTGGAGTCTTTAACAACATATCCTTCTATTTTGGGCGGAAGGGTTAAAACACTTCATCCCTCTGTTTTTGGTGGTATTCTTGGTAAAAGAGATGATGAAACCCATGTGCAGGAAATGAAGCAATACAATATTCCTGAACTTGACCTGGTGATTGTTGATTTATATCCTTTTGAAGAAACCGTGGCAACGGTGAATGGCTCCGGCTTTGAAGCCGGGGATGAAGAAAAAGAAAAACTGATCATTGAAAAGATAGATATTGGAGGGCCCTCTATGATAAGAGGAGCAGCGAAAAATCACAAAGATGTGGTAGTAATTGCTGCAAAAAAAGACTATGCATTACTGGAACAAATTTTAAAAGATCAGCAGGGCGAAACAACATTGGAGCAACGCCGCAACTTTGCCATCAAAGCATTTGATGTGTGCACCGGTTACGATCTGGCTATTTCTAATTATTTTAACCAGACTGATTTTGCTAATCCATTTGATAAAACAAAAACAGTGTTGCGTTATGGCGAAAACCCACACCAGCAAGGTGTGTTTTATGGCAACCAGCAAGAAATTTTTGACAAGCTGCACGGCAAAGAATTATCCTATAATAATTTGGTAGATGTGGATGCAGCGGTACAATTGATACAAGATTGCAGTACTGCAATCTCTTCAATTAACTCCCCTTTAGGGGATGGGGGCGTAGTATTTGCAATTATTAAGCACACCAACCCTTGTGGCATCGCATGGAGGCCAACAGTAAAAGAAGCCTGGGATGCAGCACTGGCCGGAGATCCGGAAAGTGCTTTTGGCGGTGTACTGGTTTGTAACAAAGCTATTGACAAAGCAACTGCAGAAGCCATCAATGAAATATTTTTTGAAGTATTGATTGCGCCTTCATTTGATGCAGCGGCATTGGCAATTTTGCAAACAAAAAAGAACCGGATTCTATTGGTTCAAAAAGCCGGGTTAACTGCTACACACCAGTTTAAATCTGTTTTAAATGGGACCCTTACCCAACAAAATGATGTGGGTAATTTTACCGAATGGAAAGAAGCTGGCGGAAGGGAAACAACTGCTGCTGAAAAAGAAGATTTGGCTTTTGCTAATTTAGTGGCAAAACATTTAAAAAGTAATTCAATTGCTTTAGTAAAAAATAAGCAGCTTATTGGAAAGGGTTGTGGGCAAACCTCCCGAATTGATTCTTTGCGTCAATCAATCGAAAAAGCAAAGCAGTTTAATTTTGATTTGGCTGGAGCCACCCTGGCAAGCGATGCATTTTTTCCATTTGATGATTGCATAAAAATTGCTCATGCTGCGGGCATTACTTCGTTTATACAACCGGGAGGTTCTATAAGGGATACTGATTCTATTGAATATGCAAAACAAAATAACCTGGCAATGGTTATTACCGGGCTGCGTCATTTTAAACATTAAGCTTTTACTGCCTTAATAATAATTCTTAAGGCAAATAATGAAAGAATTCGCCAATAATATTATCGCAAAAACACCCTTTAACCGGCCCGGAGGAAAGCCTGTACTGGCATTGATATGGGTATGTTTTTTTTGGGGCACCACCTGGATCGCATCTAAAGAAGGCGTTAAGCACATACCTGCTATCCAGATGTGTGCCATGCGACAATTGTTTGGCGGATCTTTATACCTGCTGTACTTTGGATTTGCAAAACATCCCTTACCAAAAGGGAAACAATGGGGCACCATTCTCATTTTAAGTATCCTCAATTTCATGCTTACCAACACGCTAAGTACATGGGGCGTAAAATATATTTCAAGCGGTTTGGGTGCTA
>JAYWAU010000348.1:0-10924 GCA_043782265.1 Ferruginibacter sp.
GTACTTTTAAACCTAATTGTGCTAAAACGCTTGCAGGTACATCCATGGGGTTTTGTGTACAAAAGAAAATACCAATGCCTTTGGACCTAATTAATTTTACGATAGTTTCAATTTGTTGTAATAGCGCTTCGCTTGCTTCCTGAAAAATAAGATGAGCCTCATCAATAAACAACACCAGTTTTGGTTTATCCAAATCTCCTTCTTCCGGGCAGGTAGCATACAACTCTGCCAGCATTTGCAGCATAAAGGTTGAAAATAATTTCGGTCTGTCTTGTAAATCAGTTACTCTTAATACATTGATTAAACCGCGGCCTTTATCATCAATACGCATCAAATCTTCTACTTCAAAACTTTTTTCGCCAAAAAAAATATCAGCTCCCTGCTGTTGTAGTTCTATCACTTTTCTTAAAATAGTACCGGTGCTTGTAGTAGAAATTTTACCATAGGTTTTCTCAAGTTCAACTTTTCCTTCATCGCCAATGTATTGTAAAACTTTAATAAAATCTTTCAGGTCTAATAATGGCAGTTTTGAATCGTCGCAATACTTAAATATCATTGCTACTACACCTCCCTGAGTATCATTCAAGCCCAAAATTTTTGTTAATAAAACCGGCCCAAATTCACTCACGGTAGCTTTTAGACGAACTCCTTTCTGATCGCTTAAAGTCATTAATTCAGCCGTAAATTGTTCCGGCTTATACTCCATATTTATTTTTTGATAACGGTCGGTAACTTTATCATTTACTGAGCCCATTGCAGCGATACCGCTAAGGTCTCCTTTTATATCCATTAACAAAACAGGTACACTTGCATCACTCAAAAACTCACTGATCATCTGGAGGGTTTTAGTTTTACCCGTACCCGTGGCACCGGCAATGAGTCCATGGCGGTTCATCGTTTTTAAGGGAAGATAAATGCCTGCCTCAGCTACTACTTCTCCATCTAAAACAGCGGCTCCAATTTTTACACTTTCTCCTTTAAAAGTGTAACCATCTTTAATTGCCTGTATAAATTCATCGTTTTTTGCCATGGTAAAAGTTTTAGGAAAGATACAAATGGTGCTGGAATTATAGCCAATCTTTTTTTACAAATAGCCATAATCAAAACAAGGACGAATTAGGAATTAGTTTACCGTTTATCAATTATTTATACAGAAGTAACTACTATGTCAATAACATGCTAAATTTGGCATTCAATTAAAACAAATATGAAAAAAAGAATCTTTTACCTTTTTCTGATGGGCACTGCTATTTCGGCCAAAGCGCAAAAAGTAGCTTACACGGAATACAATTTAAAAAATGGATTGCATGTTATTTTACATCAGGACAAAACTGCACCAGTGGTGGCAGTATCGGTAATGTACCACGTTGGCAGTAAAGATGAACAAACAAACAGAACAGGGTTTGCTCATTTTTTTGAACACTTGCTCTTTGAAGGAAGCGACAACATCAAGCGGGGAGAATTTATGAAAATAGTAAGTAGTAATGGCGGACAAAACAATGCCAATACCACCCAGGATAGGACTTTTTATTACGAAGTATTTCCATCTAACCAATTGGCTACCGGTATTTGGTTAGAAAGTGAACGCATGTTGCACCCGGTAATAAATGAAGTAGGTGTAAAAACACAAAATGAGGTTGTAAAGGAAGAAAAAAGATTGCGGGTTGATAACCAGCCATATGGTAATTTCTTAAGTGAAATAATGAAACGTTTGTTTATCAAACATCCTTATAATTGGGTGCCTATTGGAAGCATGGCAGATCTTGATGAAGCCACTTTAGATGAATTTAAGGCCTTTAATAAAAGGTATTACACACCTGTTAATTCGGTGTTGGTAATTGCGGGTGATATTGATATTGCAAAAACAAAAACATTGGTGGAGAATTATTTTGCGGATATTCCATCAGGAATACCTGTTACGAAAATTCTTGCCAAAGAAGACCCCATTACAAAAGAAATGATTGATACGGCATATGACAACAATATCCAGATACCAGCAATTTTAGCAGCTTACAGGGTGCCGGGAGAAACCAGTAAAGAATCAAAAGCCCTTGAAATGGCATCTGCTGTTTTAAGCCAGGGTAATAGTAGCCGCATGTTTAAAAAAATGGTAGATGAAAAAAAGAACTCTCTCCAGGTTGGCTCCTTTAATTATTCTTTGGAAGATTATGGGGCTTATATAACTTATGCATTACCCAATAATGATACACCGTTGGATACGTTATTAAAAGATATGGATGAAGAAGTAGTTAAATTACAAACTAACCTGATATCGGAAGCTGAATTTACCAAATTACAAAACCAGTTTGAAAATGATTTTATTGGAAAAAATAGTAAAATGTTGGGCGTTGCAGAAAATCTTGCAGATGGCTATACTTTTTATAAAAATACCAATAACATCAATACCGAACTGGAAGAAATAAGAAAAATATCCCGTCAGGATATTCAGGATGTTGCAAAAAAATACCTGAATAAAAATCAACGGGTAGTTTTATACTATCTCCCAAAAAAATAGCCGGGTATTCTTTTTTATCACAATCTATAGTACATCGCATAAAATATATTAAATGAAAAAAATAATTATAGTTGCATTAAGTGTTGTTTTTGTACAACATGCTTTTGCACAAATAAAAATTGACAGATCAAAAAAACCTTTAGCCGGTGCGGCCCCTGTAATTTCAATAAAAGATCCAGCACAGTTTACTTTGCCAAATGGTATGACCATACTGGTAGTGGAAAATCACAAACTTCCAAAAGTAAGTGCTTCATTAAACATTGACGCAGGCCCGATCCTGGAAGGCAAAAAAGCAGGGCTGGTAGATTTAATGGGACAGATGCTTGGAGAAGGAACTACCAATTTGCCCAAAGATAAGTTTGATGAAGCCGTTGATGCGATTGGGGCTGAGGTTAATTTGTTTGCTGGTGGCGGCTCTGCAAGCGCTTTAACAAGGTACTTCGAAAAAGCTTTTAATTTAATGGCTGATGGCATAAAGAACCCTGCTTTACCTGCAGAATCATTCGACAAATTAAAATCTATGACCCTTACCGGTTTAAAGGCCAATGAAAAAAGTGCACCTGCAATTGCAGCAAGGGTAAACAGTGCTTTAAGTTTTGGTAAACAAACTGCTCAAGGCGAATTTACAACTGAAGAAACAGTAAAAGCACTTACCCTAAATGATGTGAAAGATGCTTACAAAAACTACATTACACCTTCTCGGTCTTATTTAACTTTTGTTGGCGACATTACTCCGGAACAGGCTAGAATTCTGGCAACAAAAGCATTTGGTAACTGGGCAGGAAAAAAATTAACGCTGCCTGCATTTCCACTTGTTACAAATCCGGCAAAAACAGAAATTGATTTTGTAGATGTACCAACTACAGTTCAGGGAGAATTAAATATTGGTAACCTGATAAATAATCCCATGAACAATAAAGATTATCATGCCTTATTGCTGGCAAATCAAATATTGGGAGGTGGTGCAGAAAGTAAATTATTTATGAACCTCAGGGAAAAACATGGCTTTACCTATGGCAGTTATTCAAGAGTTGGAAGTGGTCGTTTTCAAAGTCTTTTTACCGCAAGTGCAGCAGTACGTTCTGATAAAGTAGACAGTGCTGCCGCCGAAATATTTAAGGAAATATTAAACATGCGAGATGGAAAAATTACGCAGGAAGAACTGGATAATGCCAAAGCAAAATACAATGGTTCTTTTGCCTTAGGCATGGAAGATCCTGCACGTACTGCCACGTATGCTTCCAATATTTTAATTAATAATTTACCAAAAGACTTTTACAGAACTTATTTGCAAAAAATAAATAGTATAAGTTTAAATGATTTGAAAAATGTTTCTAAAACATATTTTAATGAAGGCAACTCAAGAATAGTTATTGTTGGTAATGGCGCTGTTATTTTACCAAAGTTAATGCGGCTGGGTTACCCCATAAAAAAATACGACCGTTATGCAGATGCTGTTATTGAAAAACCAAACGATGTTAAGGTTGGCGAAACAGCTAAAACAACCAACAATATTTCTGTTTATGAAATAATAGAAAGTTATTTAAAGGCCATTGGCGGTAAAGAAGAAATAAAAAAGATCAATACTATTGCTTCAACTATAGGGTTGGAAATGATGGGCAGAACCTTTGCGGGCACAGACAAACGTATGAATCCCAATAAACAGTTTACTGAGTTAAAGATGGGCACTGTAACAGTGATGAAGCAGGTATTTGATGGCGGCAAAGGATTTCAGCAACAAGGGCCGCAAAAAAAGGATATGACGGAAGAGGAAATTAAAACAGCGCTTGATGATAAAGGTGTAATACCTCAATTGTACTATGTTAGTAATGCTGAATATAAAACAGATTATCTCGGCACAGGAAAAGTGAATGACGAAGAAACTTATCGTATGAAAGTATTAATGCCAAGTGGTAAATTATCTATCCAGGAATATTCAATAAAAACAGGATTGTTGCTTAAAGAAGAAAATACTTCAAAAAATGCTGATCAGGATGTTGTAGAAACAGTTGAATATAAAGAGTATAAAAAAGTGGGGAATATTTTACTACCCTTTGAAATTACAAGAACTGCGGGTGGCCAGGAATTTACTATTAAATATGCTGATATTAAATTGAACGAAGGGGTAACAGAAGCAGACTTTAAATAAATGAAGAGTCCTAAAAACAGCAAACAAAAAGAGCGACTTATTATAAGCCGCTCTTTTTGTTTGCTTTGTTGCTGAATCGATTTTGGTAAACCTACTAAAAACTATATTTGCATTGTGCAATTCGAAAAAATTATAGGTCAAAAAGAAACGAAGGAACAATTAGTGCAAATGGTACAACACAACAGGTTGAGCCATGCATTGTTATTTTTAGGCAAGGAGGGTAGCGGAGCCTTATCACTGGCAATGGCCTTTGCACAATACATCGTTTGCGAAAAGGTAAATGGTAAAAAAACTGCCACATTAGAAGCTTCTTTGTTTGGAGAAACTTTGCCTGTAAGCGAAGAATTATCAGTTATAAATGATTCCTGTGGAGTTTGTTCAGCCTGCATTAAAGCCAATCAATTAAAGCATCCTGATATTCATTACAGTTATCCTGTTATCACAAAAAAATCGGGGGAAAAACCAATCAGTACCGATTTTATTTCTGAATGGAGGGAGTTTTTTTCAATACACCCTTACGGCAATGTGTACGATTGGTTACAATTTATACATGCAGAAAACAAGCAGGGAAATATTACTGCCGAGGAATGCAATGATATTAACCGAAAAATAAGCCTGAAGAGTTTTGAGAGTGAGTATAAAATTCTGATAATCTGGATGCCTGAGTACCTGACAAAAAATGGCAATAAGTTATTAAAGTTAATAGAAGAACCACCACCTAATACGCTATTTATTCTGATAGCAGAAGATGAAGGACCTGTTTTACCAACTATTTTATCAAGAACACAGTTGGTGAAAATTCCATTACTCACGAATACCGAAATAGAAGTAGCATTAGAAATTGCAAGTGGAGTAAAAATTGAAAGGGCTCAACAAATTGCAGCATTAAGTGAAGGTAATTACCGGGAAGCTTTACAATTATTGCAAAATGTAGAAGACGATTGGCAGTTGATACTGAGGGAATGGCTTAACATGTTAGTAAAAAAGAACCTGGCTGGCCAGGTAAAATGGATTGACGACATAAGTAAGCAGGGAAGAGAAAAACAGAAGCAGTTTCTGAAATATTTTACTCACTTATTGGAACAGGCAATTCGTTTAAAAAGTATACCCTCCCTTATAAAAAACGCTGAAACGGCTAATATTGAACAGGATTTTGCACTTCGTCTTAATAAATTATGCAGTATACCTCAACAGGAGGCTATTATTAATGAGTTGGATAAAGCGAGCTACTATGTAGAACGCAATGCCAACGGTAAAATGCTGTTTCATGCCCTCTCCATTAAGTTGTATCATATTATTAGTAACAATTCGTTAATTTTGATTAATTGAGGAAAGTGACCAGAGGTTTGGAGTTTGGAGACAGAATTTGGGTTTTTAAAATCTTTCTCCGCTGTAGTTAACATTGTATGTCGATGCCCCATCATTTTGGGAAACTTTTTTAGTTATACGAAGCCTTAAATTACCTACTGCACCAGTACTATTTTACACCAGGTAAATAAGGCCGTTCAATATATAACTGTAGTACAAGAGTGCGACGCCAATGAAGCCTCATAGCAATTCTCCTGCCTGGGTACAAAAAATCCTTTACTTATCATTATTCATTTTTTTAATTACTCAGTATATGGGATGTGGAAGTTGTGGTACAGGTAAAGACGGAGCACCGGGTGGTTGCCAGAGTCATGGCAGTTGCAGTAGTGGCGGTTGTAATAGAATGAATGTGCATGATTGGTTGGCAAACCTTCCTTTCAGCGATCCTGAAAGTGGCTGTAGAATTGTAGAAATAAGTTTTAATAAAGGTAGCCGCAAGGATTATTTTAAAAATACCACCGCTCATTTTTTTGAAAAGGGGGATATGGTTGCTTTGGAAGGTGTTAGCGGCTTTGATATTGGTAGCGTCAACCTCACAGGAGAGCTGGTTCGGCTACAACTAAAGAAAAATAATATTAAGGAAGACAGTGCGGATATAAAGAAAATTTTACGTCGTGCCAATGATACAGATATTAATAAGTGGAAAGAAACCAAGGCCAGAGAAAAAGATGTGATGATTCGAAGCCGTGCTATTGCAAGGCAATTAAATCTGGAAATGAAGGTTGCTGAAGTGGAGATTCAGGCTGATGGACGTAAAGCCACTTTTTTTTATATTGCAGATGACAGGGTTGATTTTAGAGAATTAATAAAGATATATGCCGGCGAGTTTAAGGTAAAGGTAGAAATGAAGCAGATTGGTGCCAGGCAGGAAGCAGGTAAGGTAGGTGGCATAGGCAGTTGCGGCAGGGAATTGTGTTGCAGTACCTGGCTAACAGATTTTAAAAGTGTAAATACCAATGCGGCCCGTTACCAGAATTTAAGCATCAACCAAACTAAGTTAAGCGGACAATGTGGACGATTAAAATGTTGCCTGAATTACGAATTGGATACTTATCTTGATGCATTGCAAAATTTTCCCGACGATTGCGATATGATTGAAGTGGCGAGAAGCAGGGCTTTTTTAGTGAAGAAAGATATTTTTAGAAACCTGATGTGGTACACTATGCCCGACAGTAACAAACAATATCCCTTGACTATTGAAAGGGTAAAAAAAATAAAGGCGCTCAATAAACAAGGTATAAAACCAGAAGAATTAGAAACGGTTGAAGTAGTAAGTAAAAAGCCTGTAGAAGTGGAACCCACCTATGCGGATGTTGTTGGGCAAATAAGTTTAAAAAGTTTAGAGAAAACGAGCCGTAAAAGACGTGATATGGAACGGGGGCCGCAGCAGCAAAGGCAACCACAGGACAGGGGTAATCAAAATCAACAGCAGGATAACAGGCAACAACAAAGACCACAACAAAATAGGGAAGGACAGGGAGCTCAACAAAATAGAGAAGGAAGCAGGCAACCGCAGCGGAATAACCAACAGCAAAGGCCACCTCAAAACCGGGGAGGGCAAAGCCAACCAAATAGGCCACAGCAGGGTACTCCACAAAATAGGGAAGGAAACAGGCAGCCCCAGCACCGCAATAACCAACAGCAAAGGCCGCCTCAAAACAGGGGAGGGCAAAATCAATCAAAGCCAGATCAATCGACAGGAAATAAAGAAGAAAAAAATAATTAATTAAATAAACTATAACGTCGGGTTTTTACACCTGACGTTTTTATTTTTGTACAATAAATTTTTACATGTCCATTAAGGTTAGTAATCTTTCAAAAAATTATGGCGCTCAAAAAGCAGTCAATAATATTTCTTTTAGTATTGGTAAAGGAGAGATTGTTGGATTTTTAGGTCCCAACGGTGCTGGTAAAAGCACTACAATGAAGGTTATTACCGGTTATATTGAAAGTGATGGAGGAGAGGTTGAGGTATGTGGTGAACAAGTGCATACAAACACACTGTCAACCAAAAAGAAAATTGGCTACCTGCCGGAAGCAAATCCTTTATATTTTGATATGTATGTTAGAGAATACCTGGAATTTGTTGCAGGCGTACACAAAATACAGCAACCAAAAAACAAAGTAGAAGAAGCAATAAAAACGGTTGGTTTAACAATAGAAGCAAATAAGAAAATAGGGCAACTTAGTAAAGGATATAAGCAAAGAGTTGGTCTTGCAGCAGCACTGATACACGATCCAGAAGTATTAATATTGGATGAACCAACATCTGGCCTTGACCCTAATCAGATTGTGGAAATAAGGGAAGTAATTAAATCACTTGGTCAAAATAAAACAGTACTATTTTCCTCTCATATTTTGCAGGAAGTGCAGGCGATTTGCGACAGGGTAATAATTATAAATAGAGGAAATATAGTTGCAGATGATACATTAAGTAATCTTCAAAAAGGCAAATCCGCCGAACACATTGTATTGGTACAATTTAAAGAAAATGTACCAATACAAATACTACAACAACTTAAAGAAATTGTCGGAATTGAACAAGCTGAAGAATCTAATTACAAAATAAACACCACCAATCCTGAAAGTGTGCGGAAACAGTTAATGGAATTGAGTTTGAAAAATAACCTGAACATTGTTTCTTTGCAAAGTGAGAGCAATAGTTTAGAAGAGGTATTTAGAAGTTTAACATCAACCAATCATTCATAATTAATAAACATAACAACATCATGAGTTACATCGCAAGTATTTACGCCCGTCAGATCTTAGACAGCCGTGGTAATCCTACAATTGAAGTAGACGTATTAACAGAAAATGAAAAATTAGGAAGGGCCGCAGTACCAAGTGGCGCCAGTACGGGTATTCATGAGGCAGTGGAATTAAGAGATAACAATAAAAAATTGTATGGTGGTAAAGGAGTATTGAAAGCGGTAAAAAATGTAAATACTATCATTGCTGAAAATTTGTTAGGCTGGGATATTGCTGATCAAACAGGTATTGATGCGGCGTTGATAGCTTTAGATGGTACCCTCAATAAAGGAAAATTAGGAGCCAATGCAATTCTTGCAGTAAGTATGGCTGTTGCAAAAGCAGCAGCTTTGGAAGCTAATCTTCCATTGTATCGTTATATTGGTGGCACAAATGCAAAGATTCTGCCTATCCCGATGATGAACATCTTAAATGGTGGTGCACATGCAGACAATAAAATAGATTTTCAGGAATTTATGGTTATGCCTGTTGGAGCTTCTTCATTTAGCGAAGGTTTACAATGGGGTGTAGATATTTTTCATGCTTTAAAACAAGTGTTAAAGAAAAAGGGCTTTAGTACAAATGTAGGAGATGAAGGAGGTTTTGCACCAAATATTCAAAGCAATGAAGAAGCTATCGAAACAGTATTGACTGCAATTCAATCTGCAGGTTATAAAACAGGTAGTCAGATAATGATCGCCATGGATGCCGCTAACAGTGAATTGTGGAATGCCAAAGAAAAAAAATATATTTTCCACAAGAGCGATGGCAAAAAAATGACCAGCGAGCAATTGGTTGCTTACTGGGCAAGTTGGGTGAAGCAATATCCGATATTATCTATTGAAGATGGTATGGCAGAAGATGACTGGAAGGGATGGAAAATGCTTACAGAAGCTGTAGGTGATAAATGTCAGCTGGTTGGGGATGATCTTTTTGTTACTAATGTTACCCGTTTGGAAAGGGGGATTAATGAAAAAATCGCTAATGCCTTATTGGTTAAAGTAAATCAGATTGGTACTATTACGGAAACTATTAATGCGGTTAGTATGGCTCAGCAGGCTGGTTATAATACCATCATGAGTCACAGAAGCGGTGAAACAGAAGATACTACTATTGCTGATTTAGCAGTAGCATTAAACTGTGGACAAATTAAAACCGGATCTGCCAGCAGAACCGACCGTATGGCTAAATACAACCAGTTAATCCGTATTGAAGAAATGTTGGCCGATACTGCTATTTATCCAAAAGGAAAGATTAAATTTGGTAAGTGAGATATATAAGATTTTTGGTTGAAAAATAATTTGTGATTTTTATTTCAAATTATTTTTCAACTTTACAAAACTAACTATGAAATTTTTTGCGCATATCCCCTTTTGGTTAAAGAATAAATACTTGCTTGCAGGATGTTTTTTTATTGTATGGATGGTTTTTTTTGACCCTAAAGACTGGGGGCTTGCGGTTGATAAAAGCCTAAAATTGAAAGAATTACAGAAAAGTGAGGAGCATCTCACAAAAACAATAAAAGAAACAAAGGAAGAATTATATCAGTTAAAAACAAATGCCCAAACGATTGAAAAATATGCAAGGGAAAAATACTTGATGAAGAAGGATAATGAAGATTTATTCATTATGTCGGCTTCAGCTAATATTAAATAATCGATAATCCTGTACAATAATGAAGATCAATGGTCGTTTATGATTACGGATATGGATATTTAATTTAAAAACAAGCAATTTAACTTGCCTATGCACAGCTTTACAACTGAGGATCTCATTCAATACGTGTATAATGAGACTTCCCAACAAAAAACAGCAGCTATTAAAGTTGCATTAGAATCGGATTGGTCACTGCGTGAAAAATTCGATGAAATTACGTCTGCTTATCAAAGCCTTGAAAAATTAAACCTTTCACCGCGTAAGAAGGCAGTAGATAATATTTTAGCTTACGCAGAGAAATCGCTAAGCCATTTAACGACAGAGGTTTAATAACCACTGTTTTGATTTAATTTCATCCCGTTATTAACGGGATTTTTTTATGACTAAACAGCAACGTTACCAATTTGTAATTGACTATTTTCTTATTCATGCACCAGATGCAGAAACAGAATTATTGTATGACAATCCATTTCAGCTTCTGGTAGCTG
>JAYWAU010000349.1:0-3956 GCA_043782265.1 Ferruginibacter sp.
TTAAATGTATCAAGTGAAATCCTCAACGCCTTTAAAGTGGTTGATAAAAGCTTGCAGAATTCAAGTTCAAACCTTGCTTCCGCCAATAACACCTTATATGCATCATTAACTGAAAAGCTTGCTGATCCCAAGACTGCTGAAAAGGCAAAAATCTGGGAACCTAAGGCTGAACAGGCAAAAAAATTATCAGATGATTTGAATGCGTACATCGATGGGTTAAAATCAGAATTAAAGAAAGCTTCTGATTTAACTATGGTTGATGGGAAAGAATCCTTTAAAGAAGATAATCTCGATGCGGCTACCCGTTTATTCGATACCCAGGGAAAAGGTAAGGAGCTTCAGGCCAAACTAGCAGCTTATAAAAGTGCAATGCTGGAAATTGATCCTGAAATAAAAACAAAATTTGAAAAAACCTTACCTATAGATGTTGAACCACCGGTAGGTCAGGATGGAACAAAGAAAGATTTTACAAACGCATATTTTCATATGACGCCAACTGTAGCAGGTTTAACACTGCTGAGCAAGTTTCAGAATAATGTGAAGAATGCAGAAAACCAGGTAGTAACTTTTTGTCACGAGCAAATTGGAGCTGTTAAAATAAAATTTGATAAAACTGGAGTGCTTGTAGGTCAAAGTTCTAATTACATTATGCCCGGTCAGGAAATTGAGATTACTGCTGGTATTGGAGCCTATAGCTCAGCTGCACAACCCAAAATATCGATTGGAGGTAGTGCTTCAGCTGTAGTTGATGGAAAAGCAACTTACAAAGTAGCGGCTAGTGGAGCAGGCAAACATACAATTCCAGTATCTGTTACCTATTTAGATCAAGATGGGATTTCTCAAACAAAAACCGAAACTGTTGAATATACTGTTGGTACTCCTGGAGGAGCAGCAATTATGTTAGACAAAATGAATGTATTTTATATTGGAGTTCCAAATCCAATCACTATTTCATCAGGTTCTGGCTGGGATAAAACAAGTGTTTCCATAACAGGCGGCACAATGAG
This sequence comes from Ferruginibacter sp., assembly GCA_043782265.1. Taxonomy (GTDB): domain Bacteria; phylum Bacteroidota; class Bacteroidia; order Chitinophagales; family Chitinophagaceae; genus Ferruginibacter. The sequence continues at coordinate 1,008 of JAYWAU010000349.1, forward strand.
TGGATCAAATGGAAACAGGGTTGTGACAGTAAGTGGTGGAACTGCGGCAAGCATTACAGTTACTGCAGATGGTAAATCGAGCAAATTCGATTTCAGGGTAAAGACTATTCCTGATCCAATCGGTATGGTTGGACCAAGTAAAGGAGGAAGAATGCAATCTAATATTTTTAAAGCGCAGGATTTCTTAAGAGCTGAATTACAAAACTTTGATTTTGATGCCAGGTTTAATGTAACTGGTGCGACTGTATATTTTGCCGGGGCAGGTTTTGCAAATTCCGGTAGCATACAAACTGCCTCTATAACAAGTGGTAGCTTAGGTCCAATAAAAGGTAAAATGGATTTATGTAAACCAGGGTCTACAGTAACTTTTGATGATTTAAAAGTTGTTGGACCAGATGGAAGAACAAGAACTATTCCACCCGTTACGTTTGTGTTATTCTAAAATATCTTATATATGAAAAAGTATCTTATTAAATTTTTCTGTTTCACTATCGTGCTGTCCCTTGCTTTTACAGCAGCCGATGCACAGAAAAAACGTGCTGCTACAAAACGTAGTAACACAACCACCAAAAAAACCACCAAAAGCAAAACCAAGGCTCAGATAAAATCAGGTGGCCAGGTTGATTCTGTTGCGGCAGTTGTAACAGCACCTCAGCCTCCTGCAGTAGATAGTTTGCCTATTGCAAAAGTAAAAAAGTCCTTAAGGCCTGATGAAGCAGTAGAAACGAAGGATATTACAGATAGAACTCCATTGCCTTATGAACATTTAAGGGCTGATGATGCAGTTTACCGTCATAAAATTTGGAGAGAAATTGATACCAGGGAAAAGATAAATTTACCTTTCCGGTATTCGGCAGATGAAAATACTGGTAACCAGCGGTTCATTAGTATTTTACTAAAGGCTATCCAGGATAGCGCAGTTACAGTTTTCGATCCGATTGATGACAGGTTTACAACTCCATTAACTATTTCGCAAGTTGCTAAAGGACTTGGCGGGGGGGGAGACTCTGTTCCTCACTATGATAAGAATGGTTTGGTAGATCGTATTGATTGGAAAGCAAGGGAAATAAACCTTGATTCTATCTATAAATTTAAAATTAAGGAAGAGGTTATTTTCGATAAAGAAAGTTCAAGATTGTTCTGGAGAATTTTAGGCATTGCACCTGTAAGAAATGTTTATAGCACAACCGGTGAATATGTAGGTGTAACTGAAGTTTTTTGGGTGTATTATCCTGATATGCGACCAATATTTGCGAAATACCAAATTTATAATGGTAAAAATTTTGGAGCCAGAATGAGTTGGGAAGAATTATTTGAAACAAGAATGTTTAGTGGTCGTATTATTAAAAGCACCATGGACAACCCTTTTGATCTTCCTTTTTTATCAACACCTGGTTTAAAAGATAATGGTGTGTTTCAGTTGTTAGAAGGAGAAAGAATTAAAGAAAAGATATTTAACTACGAACAGGATTTGTGGAGTTACTAATGTAACCAACATATTTTATTATAGCCCCTTCAATTAGAAGGGGGTTTTTTTATAAAAATTATTTATTGGCAAAATTTGGAAGAAGGAATTTGTAAAATAACACATTAACTGATATTTAATCTTACAGAAAAGTAGACTCAATGACATAGTATTTTACAAAAAGGCAAAGTACTTCGTTTTCTTAAATAACAAAAGATAAACTTGCCATTTACTCAATGAAAGATACCGTTTGAAAAATACACTATTTAAGGTATAGGTAGAGAAGAATACTTTTATATCTTTAACTCGGTTTTTCATAGGATATTGGATTTTAAAACGGGGCTGGATTTTTATCCTGGCCCTTTTTTATTTTCACTACTATTAACCAGTTGGCTTTTTAAAGTAATCTGTAATTATTTTACTCCTTGATGCACCAATTAAAGAAGCCAATTCTTCGGTGGATTTTTCTTTTATATTTTTTACTGATTTATATTTCTTTAGCAATTGGTCAATTGTGGCCTTGCCAATACCATCAACCTGTTCCAATTCGTTTTTAAAACTGCCTTTGCTCCTAAGGTTGCGATGAAATGTTATTCCAAAACGGTGTACTTCATCCCTTATTCTTCTTATCAGCTTAAGGCTCTCACTATCCCATGGTAATTTTAGTGATTCTGTATCACCTGCAAAAAAAAGTTCCTCCTCATTTTTTGCCAGACCAACCAGTGTGGTTTTACCGAGAAGGTTAAGATTTTTAATACTTTCCATGGCAGCGCTTAGCTGCCCTTTACCACCGTCAATAATAATAAGTTGAGGTAATGTTTTTTGTTCATCTGTAAGACGCTTATAACGACGAAAAACAACCTCGGCCATAGTTGCAAAGTCATTAATACCCTGGACAGTTTTTACATTAAATCTTCTGTAATCATTTTTACTTGGCTGACCATTTTTAAAACTTACCATAGCAGATACAGGATAACTTCCCTGAAAATTGGAGTTATCAAAACATTCAATATTAACGGGTAACGCAGATAGCTGAAGATCTTTTTGCAATTGCACCAAAACATTATCTACTTCAACCGCTGTTTTATCCTCCAGTAATAACAACTTCTTTTTTCTGAGATCTTCCTTGAAATAATTTACATTTTTTTCAGATAGCTCTAATAATTTTTTCTTATCGCCTGCCCTTGGTACTGTAACTATAATACCCTCCTCAGGATAATCAACTGCAAAAGGAATAATAATTTCGGTTGCTTCGCTATTAAAAGTATTTCTTAATTGTGCAATTGAAAAACTCAATACTTCTTCAGCGCTTTCATCCAGTTTCTTTTTTAGTATAATTGTTTTTGTCAACACTATGCTGCCATTACTAACCGCCAGGTAATTTACATAGGCAGTATCATCTTCTTCAAGTATACTAAATACATCTAAAGTTCCTGTTCGTTCATTTACAATTGTTGAGCTTGCTTTGTATTCCTGTAGATGTT
>JAYWAU010000350.1:0-3954 GCA_043782265.1 Ferruginibacter sp.
AAATAAACTATTTATAGATAGTTTTATGCATTTTACAGTTAGCACACCCATTGTACCCGATTTTGATGAAGCATACCGGGCTAAACTGGAACAGGTATCTAAGCAGGTAGCTGATAGTAAAATGTTTTCTGCCTATAACAGTTATTGGCCAAAAATGCGCAATGCACAGTTTAAAAGTGATTCTACCGGCGAAATAATTGGCGTAAGTATCCAGCAGTATCCACAATATTATTATGTAAAAGATTCTGCTAAATTCTGGGCAAATGAATTAGATGACTATGTTGAAAAAAATGATCTTTTATTGTACAGCAAAGATTCGTTTCTATTAAAAAATGGTATTAGGGGGTTTAAATTTTCTTTAAGGGATACAGGATCTTCCCGTACAATCAATCGCATGAGTTTGTTTAAAGGTAGTTATATGTATAACCTTGTGACTATGGGAGACACCCTGGATAGCCGAAGTAATTTCATTGATAACTATTTCAAAAGTTTTGCTCCTGAACAAACCAACTTGGGTAGAAATATTTTTGAAAATTGTTTAGACAGTTTTTTTACAGACCTCTTTAGTAAAGACAGTATCACACATTTAAAAGCGCAACAGGCTTTAAGTGATGTGTATTTCGGGGAAAAGGGTGAGCCTAAGATAATTGATGCGTTGCACAAAATTAAACTTGCCGATAAAGATTACTATACAATCAAAACAAAATTAATTGCTGAATTAGGCTACATAAAAGACACTTCAAAATGTGTTGTGGTTAACCATTTGAAAGAAATCTATGAGCAAACTGCTGATACAAGTATTTTTCAAAATGAAGTCATCATTGCTTTGGCGAGACATAAAAGTAGTGACGCAATTAAATTATTTAAAGAACTTGTGTTGCAGGACCCGCCGGTTTTTGAAAAGGAGTATAACTATTCAATTTTATTCAGCAGTCTTGAAGATTCGCTTTCACTTGCAACAATACTCTACCCGGAATTACTACAATTGACTGCTTTGCAGGATTATAAAACACCGGTAATTTCATTGTTGGTAAAGCTGGTGGATAGTGGTTTCATAAAAGGAACACAATACGAAAGTTATTTTAATAAAATTTTTTTTGATGCTAAAATAGCATTGAAAAAGCAACAAGGAAAAGAGGAAAAGAAAATGGCTGACAATAAAATAAAGGAAGATAGTGAAGATGATGATGCAGCTATGATAAGGAATTACAGCAATAATTACAACAACGGTGAATTGGATGACTATGCTACTCTGTTAATGCCATTTTACGAAAGCAATAGTAATGTGCCCAGATATTTTGATAAATTATTAAGGAGCCGGGATGAAAATATATGCATGAATACAGAAATGGTTTTATTGCGCCACAATAAACTGGTGCCTGATAGTATTTTAACTGCGTTGGCAGCAAAGGACCGCACAAGGGGTAGCTTATTTACTAAACTGGAAAAAATAAAAAGACTTGATAAATTTCCTGAAAAATATAAAACACAACTGGATGTAGCCCGAAGCTTTTTGCTGGCTGAAAAAAAATATGCCTCTATTGATTCTATTGTTTTTATTTTAAAGCAGCCTGCGTATTACAATGAAAAAAAGGGTACTGTTTATTTTTTTAAATACCGTATAAAAAGGGAAGATGACTGGAAGATTGGAATTAGTGGTTTGCAGCCGGAAAATATACACCTGATAAGCAGTAATGATAAACTATGTTTTATGACGGATAAGAAAATTAAAGAAGACCAACCAATCATTGAACAATTTCAAGAGCAATTAAAAAGAATACTTTTTAATTTTCACAAAAGTGCTAAGAACTATTTTGAAGAGGATAGTAAAAATTTCCGCTTTAAAAATAGGGACGATTATGAAAATTAATTGACTACGATTAACCTAAAATTTTTTTCCCCGGAATGGCATCAATCAGTTTTTTTGTGTACTCATTTTTGGGAGAAAAATACACGTCATCAGCAGGGCCTTCTTCTACAATTTTACCTTTGCTCATTACAAGTATCCGGTCGCTGATATAACGCACAACTGAAAGATCATGCGATATAAAAATGGAGGTAAAACCAAACTCCTTTTTTAGGTTATTTAGTAAGTTTAATACCTGGGCCTGCACGCTAACATCTAATGCACTTACACTTTCGTCAAATATTAAAAAAGAGGGATTCAATGCCAGTGCCCTTGCAATACATATGCGTTGCCTTTGTCCACCGCTAAACTGGTGAGGATAACGGTTAAAATGATCGGCAGATAAATTTACCTTTTCCAATAATTCAATTACTTTTTCTTTTCGTTGCGAAGTGCTATTTAAAATGCCATGTACCTTCATTGGTTCCATAATAGCATTACCAATCATTAATCGTGGATTAAGCGAACCATAAGGATCCTGGAAAACTATTTGTAAATCTTTTCTTAATGGCTGTAAATCTCTTCTGGATAACATCGCCAGATTTCTTCCATCTAAAATAATATTTCCTGAAGTTGCAGGAATTAATTGTAAAATGGCTCTTCCTATAGTAGTTTTACCACAACCACTTTCACCAACAAGTCCAACAGTTTCGCCCTTATAAACTTCAAGGCTTACATCATCTACCGCTTTAAATAGGTCAATATTTTTTTTAAATAATTTTTTTTTGCCTGGGTAATGTATTTTTAAATTTTCAACTTTCAATACAGGGCTTGCATTGTTGTTTTTCAATAAATTATTTTCTGTTGTTTCATTTTTTAGCTGTGAGGGAATTGCTTCTTTAGTCTTCGTTTCATCTGATAAAACTGATTTAAATTTTACATTATAGTCTTTGGCTGCAGTACTAAAAAAATCATTCACTACCGGAAGTCTTTCTCCTCGTTGATGCTCTGCCGGTCTGCATGCTAACAAGGCTTTTGTGTAAGGTTGTTGTGGATTTCGTAATACATCTTTTGTAATTCCCTGTTCGATAATTCCCCCTTTGTACATTACTACAACCTTATCGGCTATATCTGCTACAAGGCCAAGATCGTGTGTGATAAAAATTACACCAAGACCTGTTTGTTTCTGCAATTCTTTAATTAGCAGCAATATTGTTTTTTGTACTGTTACATCCAATGCTGTTGTTGGCTCATCTGCAATTAATAAAGCCGGGTTACAACTCATCGCCATGGCAATCATTACCCGTTGCTTTTGTCCACCACTTAATTGGTGCGGATATCGATTAACCATTTCTGCCGGCGCCGGTAGTTTTACTTTTTTAAAAAGTTCAATGGTTCTTTCTTTAGCAGCTGATGAAGAAATTTGCTGGTGTAATTGAATTGTTTCCATTACCTGGTATCCACAGGTAAATACCGGATTAAGTGATGTCATCGGTTCCTGAAAAATCATTGCAATGTCTTTGCCACGAATCGTATTTATTTCTTTTGCAGAAAGGTTTAATAGGTCAACTGGTGCCGTTTCATTTTTTGAGAACAACATTTCACCTTTAATATTTGCCTGTTTGGGAAGTAATTGTAACAGTGACAAAGCTGTTACAGATTTACCAGAGCCTGATTCACCAACAATAGCTATTATTTCGCCTGAAGCTACTTCGAATGAAATGCCTTTCACTGCATTTGTAACAATGCCGTCAGCAATAAAATTGATCGATAAATTTTGTACCTGTAAAAGAGAATTAGCCATGCAGGTTAAAATTAAGAAATAGGAAGCTATAATGATGTCTCCTTTTAAAAGGAAATACTCTTATCAAACACGGATTCATCATAATTAACACCAAAAAAATGATTTTCCTTAAATTTGCAATCCGATTAATAAAAGTTACAAAAGATAGCTACAGTTTTAGCGACCTGGCACTATCAAACAGTTAAATAAAATACGATGGGAAGAATATTTGAAGTAAGGAAAAGTTCCATGTTTGCCCGCTGGGATAAAATGGCGAAGAACTTTACCCGTATAGGAAAAGAAATTGTAATTGCTGTAAAGGCCG
>JAYWAU010000351.1:0-10896 GCA_043782265.1 Ferruginibacter sp.
GAAGCTGCAAACCTGGCCAAAAATCTACCGGGCTCACTGGTGCAACAATATACTACTACGCATGAAGTGATTGTTGTGGATGATAACTCATTTGACGACAGCCGGTATTTACTGGAAGAATTTCAGAAAACTTTTAAGCAATTACATGTGGTGGAGTTAAAGCAGGAAGCTAAATTAATAACGGGTAAAAAATTTCCGTTGAGTATTGGAATTAAAACTGCCAAGTACGAAGTGGTACTATTAACTGATGCTGATTGTGTACCGGCATCTGAATTCTGGATAGAAAAAATGCAGGAAACCTACGATGATGGCACTGAGATTGTGTTGGGATACGGCGCTTATCACAAAAAAAATGGGCTACTTAATAAACTGGTACGATGGGAAACTTTTCATACAGCACTGCAATATTTTAGTTACGCACTTGCAGGATTACCCTACATGGGCGTAGGCAGAAATTTAAGTTATAAAAAAACTATTTTCTTTAGGCATAAAGGTTTCTCTGCCCACAACAATATACCCAGTGGTGATGATGACTTATTTATTAATACCGCAGCCACAAAACACAACACAAAAATTAGTATTGATGAAGACACTTTTACATTAAGCGATCCTGTTACTACCTGGAGTCAATGGATGAAACAGAAAACACGACATTACACCACGGGTAAATATTATAAACCCTTGCATAAATTTTTGTTGGGGCTCTATTCCTTTACCCACTTTTTATTTTTTCCATTACTAATTATAAGTTGCCTGTTTTTTAGCTGGCAGTGGACGTTGATTGTATTCGGAATAAGACTTATTACCCAAGCCATTATATTTTATCCAGCCATGAAAAAATTAAACGAAAAAGATCTCTATCCTTTCTTTTTATTTTTTGATGTTTGGATGTTTTTTTATTACCTGATATTTGCGTTGGCATTAATAAAAAAACCAAGGCCGGCATGGAATTAACTAATCGGCAGACATATTTTTTTTAATTCATAAACATGCTCTTATCACCGCCAGTTTAAACCAATATGCGTAGAAAAGAAAAGCAGCTAATTACTTTTAAAGATGGAGATAGTTACAAAATATTTTAGTGATTTTACCGACATACAATTACAGCAATTTGCTGCCTTAAAACAATTATATACAGAATGGAATGAAAAAATCAATGTGATTTCCCGTAAAGACATAAATAATTTTTATGAGCATCACGTATTGCATTCACTGGCAATTGCTACTCAATTTGAATTTAAAAAAGGAGCAGAGATAATAGACCTTGGTTGCGGTGGAGGTTTTCCCGGAGTACCACTAGCTATTTTTTGCCCGGAAACACAGTTCCACCTGGTAGACAGCATCAATAAAAAATTAAAAGTGGCCAATGAAATTGCAACTGCCATTGGCTTACAAAACATAACGACCCAACATACCAGAGCAGAAGAAATAAAGAACCGAAAATTTGACCTGGTAGTTTCCAGGGCGGTGGCACCTTTAAAAGATCTTTGGTTTTGGAGTAAGCCACTGTTAAAAAAGGGAGGATCGCCCAATGGATTGATTTGTTTAAAAGGTGGCGATCTTACAACAGAAATATTCGAAAGTAAATGCAGACCAAGAGTTTGGGAAATTGAAAAAATATTCCCTGAACTATTTTTTAAAGATAAATTTTTATTACACGTTCCGCTATAAAATATAGCTCTTCCTGGTGTGGAAGACCATTTACTAAATACATTTCAGATAGACTTTCTTTATAAAGCCTTTCTACATTCAAAAGATTACCACTTTAGGGTATTGCAATGTATTATTTTTTATCAACCTTTGCAGACGATGAATATTCCTGTTGCAATAGTTGAAGATAATACTGATATACGCCAGGCGCTGGAACAAATTATTGCGATGGCAGATGGATATACGCTTGCAGGTTCCTGCATCAATGGAGAAGAAGCCCTCAATAAAATTCCGTCTCTAAACCCTGCTGTTGTTTTAATGGATATTAACCTGGGTGGAATTAATGGCATTGAATGCGTGAGAATTTTAAAAGATCTCTATCCGGATATGTTGTTTATGATGTGTACAGTTTATGAAGAAGATGAGAAAATTTTTGAGGCGCTGAGTGCTGGAGCAAATGGTTATGTGCTTAAAAAAACTACTCCGGATAAATTATTAAATGCTATTACAGAATTATACGAGGGAGGGGCTCCTATGAGTAGCCAGATTGCCAGTAAAGTGGTAGCGGCTTTTAAAAATAAACCTGCTGTTTCTTTAAGTACCGATTCATTGGACAACTTATCTAAAAGAGAAAAAGAAATACTGGAGGCCCTTTCCAAAGGTTTATTATACAAAGAAATTGCAGATCAGTTGTTTATCAGTTCGCAAACTGTTCGCAAACATGTGTACCACATCTACGAGAAATTACATGTAAGCAACCGCGTTGAAGCAGTAAATAGATTTTTTGGCAGATAGGCTAACGCAGTATTGCAAATTTTCTCTTATTCCAAGAATCTCCAAAGGTAAATATCCATTTGTGGCGTATTACCAATAGGAAAATCATGTGTATGGCCTGAGTTGATAAAGCCATATTTTGAATAAAATTTCTGAGCACGAAAATTATATTCCCACACACCAAGCCAAACAAGCTCATATTGATACTGTTCTGCAAATGCTATAAAAAACTCCATCAGTTTTTGAGCCATTCCTTTGCCGTGGTATTCTTTTAAAACATACAATCTTTTTAATTCCAAAGACTTCCACTTATTCACCTCCGCAAAGTTGCTGCTATCCTCCATAAACCGGATATATCCAACTGGTTCACCATTTATCTCTGCAAAAAAACAATAATCATCCTGGTTACTTAATTCTTTTTTAATCTGTTCAAGATTATAATATTGTTCCAAAAAAGCCTGCATATCTTCTTCGGTACAAGTGCCGGTAAACGTATCATAAAACGTTTGTTTTGCCATTTTTGAAAGTGCTGGCGCTTCTGCTATCAAAATTCTTCGGATGGTTATTTCCATAATAAATATAATTAAGAGGGATAAATACCTAAAAAATTACCAGTTTAATTCTAAAATATTATTTTTTTGATCTGCGTCAGCCATTCGCTTTGTTGGATCAATCTCGGCTTTTTTTAAATCAGTAAGCCGGTGTTTTAATTCAACAATATAAGTTGGATGTGTCCATCTCCACTCTTCATGCACAATCCTATTTTGATTTTTATCTTCTGTTGCCTTTTCACCAAACGTTAAGTTAAGCGGAACATAATGTAATTCTGTGGCGCCATCCTTAAATGTAAGCTGCAAATCAATTGGCATGGGCATTTGTCCAATTCTCCTTAACCTTATTTTTGATACCCCATTTTCTTCCCACAAACTATCAATAGCATAATCTATTTTTTTGGTTGTACTGCACCAATATTCTTTGTACCAATCCAGTTTTAAACCACTTACATCCTCTGACAATTTTACAAAATCACTTGCATTAGGATGCTTAAAACGCCACTGTTTATAATACTCTAATAATATTTTATCTCTCACTGCTGCGCCAACTATGTAACCAAGCTGTTCCATAAAAACACACCCCTTTGAATAGGCCGCAACGCTATAACCAACATTGGTATTAAAATGATCGGCATGTGTAGTTAATGGTTCTTCATAATCGCTTTTTGCTATATAGTAATACGATTTGTAATTACCATTATGTTCCAATGGTAAAAGCGCAGCAGCAGAATCGAGCGATTTAATGTAGGCTGGATTGGTTGCACCTTTTACTCTACTCACTTTATCCCTGTAGTACCCTTCAACAAGATCGGAAGCATACTCTGTAAACCCTTCATCCATCCATGCATACATGCTTTCGTTGGTGCCCAGCATCATTTGGTACCAGCTATGCATCCATTCGTGAAAAACGGTTCCCAAACCAGGGCCACTTAATAATGTTGCCATAGGATATTCCATTCCGCCATCACCTCCATGTATAAAAGAATATTGAGGATAAGGATATTTACCAAAATGGCTTTCAATAAAAGGTAATACAATTACTGCCGCGTCTGCCACCGCTGTCCATGCTTCGTCATTTTTTGCATCGCCATCTTTGTAATTGTAAATCACGTTTAGAGTGGGGCCGCCATTTGGCATTTTACGTACCAAATGTTTGTAATCAGGATCGGCTGCCCACATAAAATCGTGTACGTTGTTGGCTATAAAATGCCAGGTACGTTTAGGTGAAGTTGTTGGCTTTAATTCTGTTCCTGGTGAATCGTATCCCCAGCCAATATCAGCTGCATTAGCCAGCACCCCTGAACCACCAAGTTTGTAGGTTTTATCAATTGCAATAGTTACATCAAAATCGCCCCAAACACCATAAAACTCACGGGCAACATAAGGTGTTGGATGCCAACCTTCATAATCATACTCACACAATTTTGGGTACCATTGGCTCATACTATAGCGAACTCCTGTGGTTGGATTATCTCTTCCGCTTCTGCGGACCTGCAAAGGTACCTGGGCTTCAAATTCCATATCCAGCACTACAGTACTTTTAGGAGCAATTGATTTGGTAAGATTTACTTCCAGAATTGTTTCATGGTATTTGAATGGCTGAGCAATGCCATTTATTTTTAAGGAGGTAATTTTCTGATAGCCTATCTCATCTTCCTTTAATTTACTGATGCGGTCTTTTACCCTGCCATCCCAATCCTGCCTTCCATTTATCAAAGTTTTACCTAACTCCTGGCTACGCACATCCATACTGCTATTGGGTTGAAACGCATTAAAATAAAGGTGGTAAAATACCTTACTTAACACATCTGGCGAGTTATTGGTGTAGGCTAGTTTTTGCTTGCCAGTAAACCGATTTGAGTTGGCATCAACATCAATGTTCATGGTATATTTAACCTTCTGTTGCCACCTGTCTGATTGTGCTATCGAAAACTTGTGAGCCGCAACAAATAAAAAAAGTAAAATAAAAGGTTTATTCATTATAATATTTTATTAAAAAGTAAAAGTATGCTATAGAATTATTTTACAATTACTACATATTGTTAAATGGTATTTTATGCCGGTTTACCCTGCACCACAATTACTATTTCCCCTTTTACCGGTTTGGCGTTAAAGTAATTATGCACTTCCTGTAAAGTTCCTCTTTTATTTTCTTCAAATTTTTTGGTTAACTCTCTGCTGACGCAGCAATGCCTGTCTGCTCCGAAGTATTCAATAAAGTCGTTCAATGTTTTTACCAACCGCATGGGGCTTTCGTAAAAAACCATGGTTCGTTCTTCCTGTGCCATCCTTTTTAAAAACGTTTGCCGCCCCTTTTTTAAGGGCAAAAACCCTTCAAAACAAAAACTGCTGATGGGCAAACCACTATTTACTAAAGCGGGAACAAATGCTGTTGCACCCGGCAGGCATTCAACTTTTATATCTTGCTTTACACATTCTCTTACCAATAAAAAAGCAGGGTCGCTAATGCCCGGTGTACCTGCATCTGTAAGCAAGGCCATTGTTTTACCTGCCTGTAATTGCTCTGCTAAATGATGAATGATCTTATGTTCGTTGTGTTGGTGATAAGGAGTAATCGGCTTTTGTATTTGGTAATGCTGTAATAAAATGGAAGATGTACGGGTATCTTCCGCTAAAATTAAATCAACTGATTTTAAAATATCAATTGCCCTGAAAGTTATATCAGCCAAATTACCGATGGGTGTAGGAACGATATAGAGCATTTTAAAAAATTAAAAATGGATGACGTAATTAATGTTGCTATTTTACAAACAAGCGATTGAATTTTGCGTGAGGGATAGTAGCGGAAAGCCCACAGGTGAAGGTTTGAGCCACGGCATTGTGCAGCGGACTTGCAGCGGATAGCCCGACCCTTGCGCAGCTTGGGGCACGGCCCCAATATCAATGTAGCTTAGTGTATAGTTACTTCAAACATTTCCATTACCTGGTTTGCCAATAATTTTTTGGCTGCTTCTTCTGCAGCTAACTTCGCCGCGTCCGCAGTTTCTGCCTCTATCTGAAGTGTAATATTTTTACCAATACGAACGTCTTTTATACCGTTTAATCCCAAATTTGCAAGGCCACCCATTACAGCTTTTCCCTGAGGGTCTAATAGCTCTTTTAGTGGCATTACTTTTACCTGTGCAGTGAAGATCATGATGTAGTTTTATTTTTGAGCACCAAAGATAAAATAATGTAGGCAATGAAAATAATGGGTATTGCCAACCATTTTAGTAAAATGGCAGAAAGTATGGCAATAACTACCAGAATTATTTTTGGCATATTATTTTTTATACTATAATCTTTAAACTTCATCGCCATAATTGGCAGTTTGCTTACCATTAGCCAGCTTAATAGAATAATGAGAACGTACAAAAACCATTTGTTGAGTATCAGGTTATAAATAAAATCGCTGCTGCCATACCAATAAATTAAAGGTAAGGAAGCTACTACTAAACCGGCTGCCGGTATTGGCACTCCTTTAAAACCAAACGCCTGCGAAGTATCTAAATTAAAGCGGGCCAAACGATAGGCACCTGCACAGGTAAAAATAAAAGCAGGAATTAAATACAAGACAGATGCTTCAATACCGTCTGAATCTTTTATAAATCCCATTCGTAAAAACTGGTATAATACTATGCCTGGCGCTACGCCGAAACTTACCAGGTCTGCCAACGAGTCTAACTGCTTTCCCATCTCGGAACAAATGTTAAGCGCTCTGGCAACAAAACCATCTAAAAAATCAACTACCGCGGCTATTGCAATAAAGAGAGATGCTAAACAAATATTCTCCCGCAGTTTTATAAACTGCTCCCCTTCTTTTGAGTAAATTATATCTATTCCATTTTGCAATGCAAACACAATGGCTATACAACCAAAAAATAAATTGAGTAAAGTAAAAATATTGGAAATGTGTTTTTTCATTATTGGTTATCGCTTTTTCATTAATGATTCAATGTCATCAACAGTTATTGGAATATTTTTCATCAGGTCTTTATTGCCATTTCTTGTAATCCAGAAATTATTTTCAATTCTTACACCCATTTGTTCTTCCTCGATGTAAATACCCGGCTCAATGGTGAATACCATACCGGCTTTGATAGGTTCGGTACGGGTACCTAAATCATGTACATCAATTCCTAAATGATGAGAAATACCGTGGTATAAATATTTTCGGTATGCCCTGTTATACGAATCTTCATTTTTAATGTCTGCTTTTTTTAGCAGTCCGATTTTTTGAAAAATAACACTAGCCTCTTCCCCTACTTTTTCTGTGTAATCAGCAATGCTGATACCAGGTTTTAATATGCTGGCTGCATAATAATGTAAGTGTAGACAGGCATTGTAAACAGTTTTTTGCCACCTGGTGAATTTGCCGTTAACGGGAACTGTTCTTGTTAAATCAGCATTATAATTTCCATAGCTTGCACCAAAATCCATTAATATCAATTCACCGTCGTTACATTGCTGGTTGTTTTCTACATAATGCAAGGTTCTTGCCCTATCGCCACTGGCAATAATTGATCCGTAAGCTTCCCCGGTTGCACGTTGTGATAAAAAAGAATGAATGATTTTCGCCTCAATTTCATACTCCATTACACCTGGCTTTATAAACTTTAGAAGACGCCTGAAAGCAATTTCTGTTATATCAATTGCCTTTTGAATTACTTCCACCTCTAATGCTGTTTTTATGGAACGAACTTCTTTTAAGATAACTGCGCTGCGTTTATATTGATGTAGTGGATAACGCTGCCGCATCATTTCTGCATACCGGTAATCTCTTACTGGTACAAGGTTTGCCTTGCGATCATTCTCATTTGTGTTTAGGTAAATGGTATTTACCAAATGTATCCAAGGTTGCAAAACGCCATCCAGCACATCTAACCAAACTATGGTTGATATTCCTGAAATGGCCGTTGCTTCGTTTACCTTCAGCCTGTGCCCATCCCATTTTTCTTTTAATTCATTGGGTCTTACTAATACGAGTACCTCCCTGTATTTAGGATCGGGATTGCTGGGAAACAATACCAGCATGGTATCTTCCTGCTCAATCCCCGTAAGCCATACCAGGTCAGCATTTTGTTTAAATCGGTAAATGGCGTCTCCATTAAAGGGTAACTCATCATTGCTATTAAAAATAGCAATAGAGCCTTTGTCCATCTTTTCTATAAACCGTTTTCTGTTTTGAATAAATAACTCAGCGTTTAAGGGAAGGTATTTCATGAACAATTTATTAAGAGGTTGCAATATACATTTTTAAAATGTTGCATAAAAAAGCAGTTAAAGTATTAACGGCTGTACAACAAAATTTACATCCCCATTTAATGAATATATAAGAACGTAAATTAATCATTACATTTCCATTTCCGGAATGTTACCTTCAATGATTAGTTTACCTGCAGTTTTTGTAATGATCTCTTCCACAGCAACACCCGGAGCTCTTTCTATTAATTTAAAACCTTCATTTGTTATTTCCAATACAGCTAATTCGGTAACAATTTTTTTTACACAGCCTATGCCTGTAAGTGGTAATATGCAACGAGGTAGTAGTTTAGATTCTCCTTTTGGATTTGTATGCATCATGGCAACTATGATGTTTTTAGCACTTGCAACTAAATCCATTGCACCTCCCATACCCTTCACCATTTTACCAGGTATTTTCCAGTTGGCAATATCACCCGTTTCACTTACTTCCATTGCACCTAAAATTGTCAAATCAACTTTACCGGCCCTGATCATTCCAAAGCTCATGGCACTATCAAAAAAAGAAGATCCGGGTATGGTGGTGATCGTCTGCTTTCCTGCATTTATTAAATCTGCATCTTCTTCTCCCTCAAAAGGAAATGGCCCCATGCCTAACAACCCATTTTCACTTTGCAGTACAACTTTAATACCATCAGGAATATAGTTGGCGACCAGGGTTGGGATACCGATACCCAAATTAACATAGTATCCATCTTTTAATTCCTTAGCCAATCTTTGAGCTATTTGGTTTTTATTGAGCATATCCTATCCCCTAAGGAGGTAATTTTAAGATGATAAAATAAAAATTCAACTCCCCATAAAATTAATCAGCACATAACGAAATTTCTTCTATAAGTTTGATGGTGCAGGCCTTACTGTTTTTTGCTCTATTCTTTTCTGATAATTTTTTCCTTCAAATATTCGATGAATATAAATACCTGGAGTATGTATTTGATTAGCATCCAATGTTCCTGCCGGTACTAATTCTTCTACTTCCGCAATAGTTATTTTACCAGCCATGGCCATTAAAGGGTTAAAATTACGAGCTGTTTCTTTGTAAATAAGATTACCCTCTGAATCTCCTTTCCAGGCTTTAACAAAAGCAAAATCTGCATCAAAAGCATATTCCAATAAGTACTCTTTACCATTAAATGTTCTAACTTCTTTTCCAATCGCTACTTCTGTTCCAACACCGGCTGGCGTAAATATAGCTGGCATGCCATAGCCTGCCGCCATGCACCTTGTTGCCAATGTTCCTTGTGGTATCAGTTCTACCTCTAATTCTCCACTCAATAACTGTCTTTCAAATTCTGCATTTTCACCAACATAGGAGGAAATCATTTTTTTTACCTGCTTATTCTTTAACATTAAACCAATACCAAAATCATCGACCCCTGCATTATTTGAAATACAGGTTAAATTTTTTGTACCCTTTTCAACCATTGCCGTTATACAGTTTTCCGGAATTCCACATAATCCAAACCCTCCCAGTAATAACGTTGCCCCGTCATTTATATCAGTCAGTGCCGATTGTGCATTGGTGAAAACTTTATTCATATGATATTGCTATGGAGTTGATTTACCGTTCAGGTTTTAATATTCGTTTTCTAATAGTGCTTGTATCCTGTATTAAAGTTTGTACTGAATTTAATGTAGGTATTGGCATTGGTATTACTACAGGCGGCGATGGTGGCGGCAAAGGCATCAGTGATATCTTTTGTGGTACCAATGGTTTATATAAATTTTGGTACTTGTTTCTTTCCGCCATAGTTGTAATACTATCGAGCAGGCTCCGCATCAATTGAATATGGCCTGAATAATATTGGTAGCTTTTATAAAATTCTTCTTTATTTGTTTGATGCTCTGAAAATATTTGTTGTTGCAGTTTTAGATTTTCTAAAGGCGCATTTAATACAGAATCCTTTTTCATAAACTGCACAGTAAGTGCTTCTGCCTGAATAACATCCCAAAGTACTGCCTCCATTTTATCAAATTTTAATATCCCCGATGGTGCGTCATCTTTATTTTTGCAACTAAAAATGCAACTAATAATTATTATAAACGCTGCTGCTTTCATTATCTGAGTTCTTCTTTATACCTGGCGGCATTTGTAATATCTATCTTCTGTAATATTTCAGCTGCCCTGGCTTTATCCTGTGGAGAAGCTTTTGAAAATAGCTTTATTAATTCATTCGCTTTCCCTTGAAAGAAAAACTGGTTAATCATAGTGTTAATATTATCAGCATTAAAACTACTAAGTTGATTTAGTACATTCAGCATTTCAATTCTTGCCACATTTTCATCTTCATATAGTTTATCCCCTGCCTTGCGATAGTAATTATAATAAATGTCGTGCATAATTGCATACCTGCTATTTTGCATATTTTCAACTAGCCAATAGCGGTTGCGGGTACCATCAAATGCTTTCCATCCCGAAATACCCCGAGCTTCGGGTGCATTGTTTACAATATTTTGTGCCTTTTGAAAATAGGGAACTCCTCCACGTTGAGAATAAGAATCATAATCAAAAGCAATAACCATATTGGCATAATAAGCAAATATGGCTGTTAAATTAGAAACTAATCCATCTGTGCCTGAAACCCTGTTTTCATTGAACTCTAATTGTTGAAAATCAACATATTTAAAAATCACATCCGCATCCTGAAAATTTATA
>JAYWAU010000352.1:0-3948 GCA_043782265.1 Ferruginibacter sp.
TTGCAAAATACCCCCTTTGGCCACCCATTGGTTTTCTCCCATTGCATGCCATCCTTTAAGATCAGTTCCGCTAAATAATTTTATTTGCTTACCCCACACTGGTGCAGATTTTCTGCGAAGTAAAGGAGCTCTTACTCCAACCCAGTTATACGTTTTTCCATCGGCACCTGTAATAGTACCAGTCAAAGTTCCTGCTTGCAAGGTTCCTTCTACAACAATGTCATTGTTTTCTTTTTCCCATTGTGGTGGCAGCGTAAAACTTATTTTACCCTCACTAAAATTTACTTTTGATATCGGACGGGCGCTTCCACTGGCACCAACAAAATGGCCAACCAACATATGCACACCTGAATGACTTACCTCCAGCCAGGAAGGAACTTCTTTACCAGCCACATCAATGGTTAAATCCCATCTTCCTTCAATTGCGGGATCGCTATAGTTTTTACCAGGAAGGTTGTTTGCTTTGGACGCTGATACAACAAATAGCAAGCATACTAATTGTAAGCATAATTTATTACAGATTGACTGTAATGCAAGACCGTTCATTTTTTTCATTTAGCTTATTTTTTGACTTTAGAGTTCAATTTAGGAATAAAAACTAATAACTATTTACGGGTCATTTTAAATTGTCGCAAGGGTTGACAACTTTTTGCACGATTATTACTATTTAGCAGTAGCTTTCCAAGGGTTGGCAACCCTAAAGTCTGCAACAATTTGAAACGCACCCTGCTGTTGTAGTATTATTTTTAATGTTTTGTTTTTATTTATATTTGATAAAAATTAGACCTATGCAAAAAATCTTCTACTCTATACTGGGTGCTCTTAGTACGCTATTTGTTTCTGCTCAAAACTTAGTTGTGAACTATGACGCAGAAAGTTTACCTAAAGGAAGCGGATGGACGATTGTTAGTGCAGGTGGTACCGCATGTGCAACCGCCCCCACAAATACTTACAATAACTGGACAATGGTTCCTGATGGATCCGCACTTTATCCATTTGATCAAACAACAGGAACGATTGGTGGTACTACTTTTTTTTCAGGCTGTAGTATTGCAAACCAGGGACCATTTGAATTAAAACAAGATATTAATGTTACAGCGGATGCTCCAAATATTGATTTAGGTAAAATTGAGTATGCATTTACCGGTTACATACAAACTCCGGTTAGTGGAGAAACAGACCAGGGAAGTTTTATTGTAGATTTTCTGGATGCCTCTAACACTATATTGGGTACAAGTTATACTAGCGGCCCTCAGTCGAACGCTTTAGGTTCGCTTGATACCTGGAATCAATACACCTACACAAGAAAAGCTCCTGTCGGCACAAGGAAAATAAGTATCCGTTTGCAAACACAAATCTTTAATAACACCCCTGAAATAAATGTTTATTTCGATAATATTTCTCTTTTTAAGGGTATTATTTTACCAGTAACTTTAACGGCGTTTACAGGAAGTGCAGACGGTAAAAACGTTACTATTAATTGGAAAACTGAAGAAGAAGTAAACCTGTTAAACTATCAATTGCAGCGCAGCATTAATGGCAATGTTTTTACTACCATTGCTACAATACCCGCTGGCAAGAGTGATTACAGCTACATTGACAAAAATGTAACCGGCAATGCTGATAAATATTTTTACAGATTAAAAATGGCAGATATAGATGGCAAATATGCTTACAGCAATATCTTGCTCGTTAAAACCAAATTGCAACAAACATTAAGGTTATCTCCAAATCCGGCCAAAGGTATTGTAACCGTTGCCGGTTTAACGCAGCCTGGTGTAATCAATATCTTTAATACAAGTGGCAAACTGGTTCTATCTGCACAAAGCAGAACAAATATTACAAGTTTAAACATCAGTACCCTTTCTTCGGGTTTATATTATGTAAGATTTAGTGACGGTAAAAACATAAGTTACCAAAAGCTGGTTGTTGAATAAACACAGTTCAAAATAAAAGAGGCCGGAAAAATGTCGGCCTCTTTTATTTTATTAAACTTCAATTACAAATTCAACTATTCTAAGCCTGTTTCAAACTCTCCATATCAATAACAAAGCGATATTTAACATCATTCTTTAGCATACGCTCATAGGCTTGGTTGATGTATTGCATTGGTATTACTTCCACATCTGCAACAATGTTTTTTTCAGCACAAAAATCAAGCATCTCCTGAGTTTCAGCAGTACCCCCAATCATAGAGCCAATGATGCAGCGCCTGTTTTTAATTAACTCAAATGTATTCACTTTGGGTTGGTCCTTTGGCAATCCAACAACCAGTAATTTGCCACTTACATCAAGGAGCTTTAAATAAATTTCGTAGTCGTGATTGCCACTTACTGCATCCACTACCACATCAAAATGACTTTCCAGTTTTTTCATTGCAGCTTCATCCGTACTTAATACAAAATTGTGGGCTCCAAGTTTTCTTGCATCCGCTTCTTTTGAAGGAGAGGTACTTAGCATGGTAACCTCTGCTCCCATGGCCACAGCAAATTTTACCGCCATATGTCCCAAACCACCCAGGCCTGCAACAGCAACTTTATCACCTGCTTTAACATTGGCATATTTTAATGGAGAGTAAGTGGTGATGCCTGCACAAAGCAAAGGGGCCACTCCTGCCAAATCCAACGAATCTGCTACATGATACACCCATCTTTCATCACAAACAATTTGAGTACTGTAACCGCCCTGCGCAATGGTTGTTTTATCTCTTTCAAAACCATTATAGGTTCCCGTCATTCCTTCAGCACAATACTGCTCCATCTGATTTTTGCAGGGTTTGCATTCCCTGCAACTGTCTACCATCACACCTATACCTGCAGTATTACCAGGTACAAATTTTTTCACTTCACTGCCAACTTTAATTACTTTACCTACAATTTCATGCCCGGGTACCATGGGGTACATTGATCCTCCCCACTCGTCTCTAACCTGGTGCAGATCTGAATGGCAAACTCCGGAAAATAAAATATCTATTAATACATCCTGTGCTCTTAATTCCCTTCTTTCAAAATCAAAAGGTGCTAAGGGTGCTGCGGCATTTTGTGCTGCAAATGCTTTTACTGGTATCATTGTAGTTGTTTTTTAATTGGTTCAAAAATATCAAACTAAATACTATTATGGAAATATAAAATACCAGCATTCATTTAAATGGCTAACCTACTTCTAATAAAATCTCCTGCCACCCATTGAAAGTGCTATACTTTTTTAAGTTTCCATTTTCCCTGTTTAAATAAAATAAAAGCAACAATACTGATGGCTGTTTCTGCTACCGGGATGGCAATAAAAACACCAACAGGCCCCATTCCTGCATTTTTAGATAACAGGTACGCCAAAGGAATCTGGAAAAACCAGAAGCCAAATAAGTTTATAACGGTAGGTGTTTTTGTATCACCGGCTCCGTTAAATGCATTGGCCATCACCATACCAATACCATAAAATACATAGCCTGCACTAACAATACGCACCGCTAAAATTGCATAATTGGCAACAGCTGCCTCTTGCGTAAAAAGAGAAATAATAGAAGGTGCAAAAGCTAATAAAATAATTGATACCAGTGCCATAAAAATAGCATTGTATTTCGCCGTTTTAATAACGGATTCTTCTGCCCGTTGAGGTTGCATGGCGCCCAAATTTTGACCAACAAGCGTTGCTGCAGCATTGCTCATGCCCCATGCCGGCAATATAAAAAACATTACTATTCTTATTGCAATCTGGTAACCGGCTGAGGCATCGCTTTGCCCGGTTGTAACTACCAGGCTGGCAAGTACAATCCAACTTCCGGAACCTATTAAAAACTGTAATGTTGCCGGCCACGCAATATCAATGACAGAGCGGATGATTTTCCAATCGGGCACCAGGTGTTTAATGGTGAATTGTATCATCCGCTTACCATTGAACAGATGGTATAACTGGTAGCAAACACCAATACCCCTGCCAATAGTTGTTGCC
>JAYWAU010000353.1:0-10887 GCA_043782265.1 Ferruginibacter sp.
CCAGTTAGACTTACCCTCGGTCAAAGCGGTCCTCTTCCGTTAAATTTACTTTCCTTTACCGGCGAAGTAAAACAAAACAATGATTTATTAAAATGGACAACTGCCAATGAAATAAATACCGATTATTTTATTGTAGAACAGAGTAGTGATGGATCAGTTTTTAAAAGGGTGGCCAAAATAAAAGCTGCTGGAACAACTCCTGGCAATAAAGACTATAGTTTTTCTCAATCTTCTTTACTTAACACAGGAGGTTTTTACAGGTTGAAAATGGTAGATATAAATGAAGCCTTTACTTACTCGCCTGTTTTAAAATTAAAAAGAGACAATGATCGTTTAATTACAGCGATGTATAATTCTGCAACTAAACAAATAAGGCTTAGCAATTACGCTAACATCAACTACAAATGGCAACTTGCCTCACTTGGAGGCAGCATTTTAAGCCATGGTACTGCACGACAGGGATTAACTGCTATTAATTCATCTAACCTGGCAAAAGGTACTTATGTAGTTATTTGTACAGCAAATAATATCAACCAAAACTTTAAATTGGTAATCTATTAGCAACTATTTTATGTTCTGTAACGCCAGGTTCCCAGTCTGTCAAAAGGCTGAGAACCTGACGTTAATGCAAGGAATGTATTTTAGAAAATTAGCAAAAATCAGGAAGAAAATATATTGACTGCCGAATTTCATTCATTGGGTTTAAGATCCACTTATGTGATGATAAAAATTATGCCTGTCCTTTAGACATCCTCACTTCAATATTGCAATATTGGTTCACCTATTGCAAACTTCAAATAGGGAATATTTAAATCTGTTAAAGAAAAGCAGCAAATTGGAATCAAAAAGGGTCTGTATCATTTCCCAATGAGGTAAAATATGTAATATTGACAATTATTCAGTGCAATAATAAAATGCCTTCTAAATTTTAACGGTTGCATTCTTCGATTATCAAAAAATAAAACAAATATGAAACTTTCAATTGCCATCTTGAAGTACCTGTTATTGTTAACGATTGTACTGACTACTTTCTCTTGTTCTAAAAAGGCAGGCAAACCAAAAATTTTGATTTTTAGTAAAACCAGCGGTTACCATCACGAATCCATTGCCAATGGCAATGAGGCTATTCAAAAACTTGGCGGTAAAAATAATTTTGATGTAGATACAACTTCTGACGCTGCCATGTTTCAGGAAGATACGTTGAAGAAATATTCAGCAATAGTTTTTTTAAGTACAACCGGCGATGTGTTGGATTATTTACAAGAGGCAGCTTTTGAAAGATACATACAGGCAGGCGGTGGTTATATGGGTATTCATGCAGCAGCTGATTGCGAATACGATTGGGGCTGGTATGGTCGTTTAGTGGGAGGCTATTTTTTAAGTCATCCCGGTATTCACGACACTTTTCCTAATGTACAGGAAGGCATATTAAATGTAGTTGATAAAGAAAATATTGCTACCAAACATTTACCTGCACAATGGAAAAGAACAGATGAATTTTACAGCTACAAAAAAATCAATAAAGACACAAAAGTAATTCTGAAAATTGATGAAAAATCTTACCATGGAGGAGAAAATGGCGACAATCATCCGATGGCATGGTACCATGAGTATGATGGCGGACGTGCATTTTACACAGCACTGGGGCATACTAAAGAATCCTTTACTGAAGAGCCTTACTTGCAACATATTTTGGGTGGCATTCAATATGCCATTGGCGAAAACAAGGAACTGGATTATTCAAAAGTAAAAACACAAATACCCCCTGAGGATAACCGGTTTACAAAAACGCAGCTTTCGCAAGGTGAGTTTTATGAACCAACAGAAATGACCATTCTTCCCAATTTTGATATTTTAGTTTCACAACGCAGGGGAGAAATTATGTTGTATAAAAATGATACTAAAAAAGTAAAACAGGTTGGATTTTTAAAAGCTTATTTTAAAACAACTGCAAAGGGAATAAATGCAGAAGAAGGTGTACTGGGGCTTTCCAAAGATCCTGATTTTGCTAAAAATAATTGGGTTTATATTTATTACAGCCCTATTGATAGTAGTGTTAACCGTTTATCAAGGTTTACTTTTAAAAATGATACGCTTGATAATGCAACAGAAAAAGTAATTCTTGAAGTGAAATCGCAACGGGAGATTTGTTGCCATACCGGAGGTTCCATAGCATTTGGTCCTGATAAATTATTGTATTTTTCTGCAGGCGATAACTCAACACCTTTTGATGAGCCAGGTGCTAAATATGTGAACAGTGGCTTTGGACCTGCAAATGATTTTTCTCCTAATCAACAATATGATGCAAGAAGATCCAGCGGCAACACGAATGATCTTCGCGGAAAAATTATGCGTATCAAGGTAAAAGAAGATGGAACCTACGAGATACCGGACGGAAACCTGTTTCCAAAAGGCACTGCTAAAACAAGACCTGAAATTTATGTAATGGGTAACCGCAATCCTTATCGTATTTCTGTTGATCAAAAGAATAGTAATTTGTATTGGGGCGAAGTTGGTCCGGATGCCAACAATGATAGCCTTGCAACCCGTGGCCCACGTGGATATGATGAAGTAAACCAGGCACGTAAAGCAGGCTTTTTTGGCTGGCCTTTATTCGTAGGCAACAACTATGCTTACCGCCAGTTTGATTACGGCACCGGAAAGAGCGGTGATACATACGATCCGGCACATCCTGTCAACAATTCAAAACACAATACCGGTTTAACAGAATTACCACCGGCACAACCTGCATTTATCTGGTATCCTTATGCAGCCTCACCTGATTTTCCACAACTTGGAACGGGTGGCAGAAATGCAATGGCAGGGCCGGTTTATTATACCGATTTGTATCCCAAAGAAACACGTTTACCAGAATACTACAATGGCAAATTAATTATTTACGACTGGATACGTGGCTGGATAAAAGCAGTAACCATGCAACCCAACGGTGACTTTGATAAAATGGAACCATTCTTCCCATCAATTAAAGTAAACTCTTTAATTGACATGGAAGTTGGACCAGATGGCAAATTGTATTTACTTGAATATGGTAATGGCTGGTTCACTAAAAATGTGGATGCTGGCCTTGCCCGTATTGATTTTAATGGCGGCAACAGAGCTCCTGTTATAACTGCCATTACGGTTGATAAAACTTCAGGTATATTACCTTTTGCAGTTAAAGCAAAAGTAGAAGCGAAGGATATGGAAAAGGATAAGATAACTTATACCTGGGATTTGGGTAATGGTACCACCAAAGAAACAGCAACACCTGAGTTGGATTATACTTACACCACAGCAGGCGATTTTAAAATTTCGGTAGAAGCAAAAGACAATCACGGGGCAGCTTCAAAAAGCAATACCGTTGGTATTTATGCAGGCAACGAAGCTCCTTCAGTAGCGATTGAATTGAACGGAGGAAATAAATCTTTCTATTTACCCGGCGTTCCATTGCGATATATTGTTACAGCAACTGATAAAACAGATACTGCAAAAATTGACGCAGCCAATCTATTTGTTTCGGTTGATTA
This sequence comes from Ferruginibacter sp., assembly GCA_043782265.1. Taxonomy (GTDB): domain Bacteria; phylum Bacteroidota; class Bacteroidia; order Chitinophagales; family Chitinophagaceae; genus Ferruginibacter. Next base: position 3,528 of record JAYWAU010000353.1, read on the forward strand.
TGTTGAAGGCTTTAATAAAGCAGCTGCACCACTGGGCCACCAGCAGGGACAGGCAAGCGTCGGCGGTAAAAACGTAATGTTATCGCTTGATTGTAAGAGTTGCCACAAAGAGGCAGATAAATCAGTAGGACCTTCATTTATACAGGTGTCTGAAAAATATGGTAAGGATCCCAATGCAGTAAGTTACCTCACACAAAAAATAATTAAGGGAGGTAGCGGTGTTTGGGGAGAAGTTGCAATGGCAGCACATCCAACGCTAACACAGGAAGATGCTCATCAGATAATTGCATGGGTGTTATCACTTTCTAACAAAGTAGCTGTAAAAAAATCATTGCCTGCAACTGGTACCATCATACCTCCGGCAAATGCCAAGCCTTCAAGTGTGCTGGTATTATCTGCCAGCTATACAGATAAAGGGGGTAATAACATTAAAGCTTTAACAGGAAACAACGCTGTTTCATTAGCCAACAGTACTATGGCATTAACCGGTAAAGAAAAATTTAAGGGATTTACAACCATTAAATACAACGGAATGAATATTATGGTTTTCCCAACTTCTGCCGAAGGCTGGTTTGCGACTGAGCCGGTTGACCTTACCGGAGTGGGTTCTATAAACCTTACGGCCGGATGGCAGGCTGCTCCTGATAAAGGACTGGGTGTTGAGGCCAGACTTGATGCACCTAATGGTAAATTATTAGGAAGTGGAACTATACCAGCACCAAAGAAAGGTCAGCAGGGTGCTGTTATTCATGTGCCAATTGAAAAGGTAACAGATGGTAAAATGCACGCTGTTTATTTTATTTACAAGGCACAAGGACCCGTATCAGGCGGAATAAGGTCGTTGCAGTTTAATAATAAGTAGTAAGAATATTTTTAACTAACCACCATATTCAAATCAGGCTGTAGCCTGATTTGAATTAAGAAGAAATAATTTAAAGTGTATTATGATTAATAAAGTGTTTTATATTTTGGTGATATTGCTGATGGGGTTAAACACAAAAGCACAACGAGGCATAACAGGTAGCGTTAAAGATGTTGAATCAAGGCCGGTTGCTGGTGCAACAGCACATTTGCTTAACACCCAAAAATTTGCGGTAAGTAATAGTGATGGTAAATTCAGCATTGATGGAGTTAGCGCAGGCACCTATACCATCGAATTATCAGCTCTAGGATTTGCAACAAAGGCAAGTGAAATTACAGTAAAAGAAAAGGAAAATATCTCCTTTGATTTTCAGTTACAAAATGCCTTAATTCAATTAGAAGCGGTAACGGTAACCGCAGAGAAAAAGGAAGAATTACTGCAAAAAATACCAGTAAGTGTTACTGCATTATCTGCAAAACAGGTGCAGGAATATCGTCTTTGGAACAGCAAAGATCTAACCGGCATTGTACCTAATTTGTATTCGGGTAATTCGGGGGATGGAAGAAATGTTACTTCTATCCGTGGCATCACCACTACTTCTTATGATCCAGCTGTAGCTACTTACATTGATGGAGTAAACCAGTTTAGTTTGGATACTTACATTCCTCAATTATCGGATATTGAAAGAATAGAAGTGTTGCGTGGACCACAAGGAACCTTGTATGGAAGAAACGCTATGGGTGGGGTTATCAACATCATCACCAAACAACCGGGTAACACAACCAATGGATTTGTTGAATTAAATAGTGGTAATTATAACCAGCAGCGATACAGTGCAGGTATTCGTTCTGCTCTCATTAAAAACAAATTGTTCTTTGGTGCGTCAGCAGTTTTTGGTAAACGGGATGGGTACTATACCAACCAGTTTAACAATACTTCCTTTGATAAACAAAATGAACTTTCAGGAAATTATTACCTTAAATATTTGCCTGCTGCAACCTGGGGAATTACATTGAATGTAAAACACCAGAACAATCGTAACAATGGTGCTTTTCCATTGGTAAATGGGGTTGAAGATGCATTCAATAATTCATACCAGTTAAATCAAAATGCAACTGGCAAAATGATTGATAACACATTCAATACTTCTTTGTCTGTTAATCATTCAGGAAAAGCGGTTAATTTTTCTACCCAGCTGGCCTGGCAAAATAACCATCGTTATTACAACGCACCATTGGATGGTGATTTTTCTCCTTTAGATGCGGTAACTGTTATCAACGATTATGGCAAACAGTGGAACAATGTAAAAGTGTTGACACACGAATTGAAATTTAATTCTGCCGCCAATAAATCTTCTGCGATTAGCTGGACAGCAGGCACATACTTCTTTCACCAATACAATCCATCAAAACAGGCAACTCATTTTGGTAAAGATGCTGGTTTACTTGGTGTACCTGACACTGATTTTTCTACCATCAATACCACCAAAGGCAATAACACAGGTATTGCATTGTATGGCCAAATAAATTATTCGCTTACAAAAAAGTTAACCTTAATAGCCGGTCTTCGGTACGATTATGAGAATAAAAAATTAAATGTGCTGGGCGAATACCAAAAAGACGGCGGAGATGGTTTTGTTACAACACCCGATACAACAGCGTCTGCGCATTATAATGCGTTATCTCCCAAGCTGGGTTTAAAATACCAGGTTGCCGATAACAGTAATTTGTTTGTAATCTACAGCCGTGGCTTTCGCACAGGAGGTTTAACACAATTGTCTTCTGATCCGTCTCAGCCGCCCTTGTATCCTTACAAGCCTGAGTACAGCAATAATTTTGAACTAGGCATTAAAAATAATTTTCTGGATAACAGGCTGGGTTTAAATGTTACCTTTTTTGTTACGCATGTAAACAATGCACAGGTGCCAACATTGGTTTTACCGGATGCCATCACCATTACAAAAAACACCGGCGAACTTAACAGCAAAGGAGCAGAACTGGAACTGTTGTTGAATCCAATTAAGGGATTGCAGATAGGATATAATTTTGGTTACACAGATGCTAAATACAAATCGTTGAAAGTATCCTCCAATGGAGAAAATGTAAGCCTTGATGGTAAGCGACAAATTTTTACACCTGATGTTACATCAATGCTAAACCTGCAATACAGTTATGTGGTAAACGCAAAACACCAGGTAAAACTGGTTGCCCGTGGAGAGTGGTTTTATTTAGGTCAACGCTATTTTGATTTGGCTAATAATATTCGTCAGTCGCCTTACAATATATTAAACACAAGGGTAGGGGTTAGCGGCAAACACCTGGAATTATTTTTCTGGGCAAGAAATATTGGCAACATCAAATACATGGAATACGCTTATGATTTTGGTGCGGTGCATTTAGGAAACCCCGGTACTTATGGAGTAACGATTAAGACCTTGTTTTAAAAAGGGAAGTCGTTCTTCTGTAATTTTTTTCAACAATTTTAATGCAGGAAAATAAATTATAAAAGGGAAAGGCATATGTCTTTCCCTTTTATCTTTCACAGAAACAACTTCCATTTCGGGTACAATAAATTTTCTCCCTTACATTTGAATACAAAGTTTTTATACATGAAAAAATTATTGTTCGTTGTTGCATTATTTATTGTTGCCACTGTGCAGGCACAGGTACTGTCTGTTCGTGAACAGGCAAGGATTGTAGACGAATTATTAACCGAACGGTTTAATAATTTATTGCCATCACTGATGGAGAAAACAGGAATTGATATGTGGGTAATCATGAGCCGGGAGTACAATGAAGACCCTGTGTTGAAAACCATGTTGCCCGCCGAATGGCTGAATGCAAGACGAAGAACTATCCTTGTGTTTTATAATAATCCACAAAAAAAATTGTATGAGAAACTGGCGATTGCCCGTTATGATGTAGGTAACAATATCAAAGCATCGTGGGATATGAAAAAATTCCCTGATCAATGGGATGCATTGATTGATATTATCACTACCCGCAAACCGGTAAAGATTGCCCTGAATACTTCAACGGATTTTGCACATGCAGATGGATTGGATCATACAGAGTACAATGAATTTATGCAAAAGCTGCCGGCTGCTTTTAAAAGTAAAGTAGTGTCTGCCGAAAACCTGGCAGTAGGCTGGATGGAGACAAGAACAGCACGTGAGATGCAAATTTACCCACAGCTAATAAATGCTACCCACAGAATAATTGAAGAAGGTTTTTCTGAAAAAGTAATCACACCCGGCATCACTACTTCTGAAGATGTGGTATGGTGGTTTCGTCAAAAGATAAGAGAACTGGGCTATGATACATGGTTTCATCCTTCTGTTTCAATACAGCGCAAAGACTCACAAAATTTTGAGCACCTTCGCAGTTTTTCTTCAAGGCCAAAAGAGGATATTATTTTGCCCGGAGATTTATTGCACGTTGATATCGGCATTACCTATTTGCGGCTGAACTCAGACATACAGGAACATGCATACATTTTACAACCGGGTGAAACAACCATTCCAAAAAGTTTGCAAGAAGCCTTTGCAAAAGCCAACCGCTTACAGGATATTTTAACGGGGCAATTTAAGGAAGGCAAAACAGGTAACCAGATTTTGGCAGATGCATTGGCACAAGCAAAAAAGGAGGGGATAGAACCCAGCATCTACACTCATCCCATTGGTTACAACGGTCATGCAGCAGGCCCTACCATTGGCATGTGGGATCAACAGAATGGTGTTGCCGGCAGCGGTGATTTTCCAATGCATTACAACACTGCTTATTCTATAGAACTCAATGCTGCATCAGATTTACCGGAGTGGAAAAAGAGTATCCGCATTATGCTGGAGGAAGATGGGTATTTTGATGAAAATGGTTTTCGCTACATTGGTGAAAGGCAAAAAGAAATTTATATGGTGCCGCGCCAGATGGCGAATATTGGGTTGTAATATTTTTTAATACCTGGATTAAAAATGTTGATAAAAGAAAAAGTAGCTTTCAAAAATAGACTCTACCAACATTGCATAGCCATCATTCAACAACGCATCAATGCAGCAATTGAGTCAATGCAAAATGCACAGGCGGCAGCTAATAGCGAAGAGAAGAGCAGTGCAGGCGATAAGTATGAAACCAGCAGGGCAATGAGTCATTTGGAAAAAGATATGCATGCCCGGCAACTGACAGCCAATCAACAGGAACTGGCCGCATTACTGGCAGTTGATTGTAACACCATCCACACATCTGTTTCAACAGGAAGCATTGTGACCTGTAATGACATTACTTTTTACATCGCCGCCGGGCTTGGTAAAATTTCTTTTGAAGATAAAACCATCTATGTTTTATCTCCCAATGCACCCGTAGCGAAATCACTGTTGCATAAAATTGTCAGCGACGGCTTAAGTTTCAATAATAAGGAGTTGATCATTTCTGCTATATTTTGATAATAATCACTTTAACATTCCTTAGCAGTGATTCTATATTTTTTGTTCTGCCAATTGACCAGTAAATACTACTTTCGCAGCATAACTAAAAAACAAACAACATGAGCGAAGTAAAATTAACAACCGGCGAAATACATACTGCCAAAGGCGTTTTAAAATTTGAATTGTACGACGATGACGCCCCGATTGCAACAGCAAACTTTAAAAAACTGGTAAGTGACGGTTTTTACAATGGATTAGCTTTTCACAGGGTGATACCTAATTTCATGATACAGGGTGGTTGTCCGGACGGTACAGGTGCAGGTGGTCCTGGCTATACTATCAACTGCGAATTAACCGGTAAAAAGCAGATACACGACCGTGGCGTTATGTCGATGGCGCATCGTGGCCGTAACACAGGCGGATCACAGTTTTTCATTTGTCACAATCGAAGGGGAACACAACATCTTGATGGCGTGCATACCTGTTTTGGAAAGATAACACAAGGGATTGATTTGATTGATGATATTCGTGGTGGTGATGTGATGGAGAAAGTGATTTTAACGTAGTTTGTTTATAGTTATGCGTTTTTAAGTAGCCACAGTAGGTGTTGCAGTTGAAAGCTTTAAGAAACCAAAAGAGGAAGTACAATACTTTATTATTGCTTCCTCTTTTTTATGCTACATAGATTCATCGGTCCTTCATAACTGATCATTCATCACTTATAACTTTTTTCACTTTCAAAAGATTGTTGATCATACCATTGAAGATAAAATAGTGAAATGGCAAAACAGCATACCAGTACATTCTGCCCCATAAACCTTTTGGTCTAAAGGTGGCCGTTTGCCGCAGGTATTGTTTGTTGTCTTTTTTCATGATCTTAAATTCGAGCCACGCTTCTCCCGGCACTTTCATTTCTGCAAACAATAATAGCCGCCGGTTTTGTTTGTCTGCAATCAGTACCCGCCAAAAATCCAGCGCATCACCGGGATGTATTTGCAGCGGATCTGTTCTTCCTCTTCTTAACCCAACGCCCCCAACAAACTTATCCATCATGCCCCGCACTTTCCAAAGCGCATTGCCGTAATACCAGCCTCTTTCACCACCAATGCTCCAGATGTTGGCCAGCACGCCATTCAGTTCACCGGTTATTTCCCGCCATTTTAAATCTTTAAAGCAACCAAATTTGGGGACTTCAATATAGTTCATCATGGCCTGAGGTGCACCGCTGCTGCTGAATGCATCTTTCCAGCTACTGAGTACCATGTGTTGTTCAATTTTTTCAAAAGCCATTTGTACAGCACTTTTGTAGGGTAACAATTCAATGCCTAGTTGTTTAGCCAAATCATTTTCCCTGCAAACCACATTTACCTTCATGCTATTTACCAGGTTAACAGCCAGCGGGTAGGAGGTAGAGGTAACAAAATACAACCAGTAGGAAGATAATTTTGGAGTCATTACAGGGATAGTGAAGATGCGCCTTTTTAGCTTTCGCACTTCCGCAAATTTCAATAACATATTTTTATAACTCAGTACTTCAGGGCCCCCGATATCAAAGTCTTTATTGAAGGTGTTTTCTTTTAATATTACACCACCCAAAAACTGAATCACATTGCGGATAGCAATTGGCTGGCACAAGGTGTTGAGCCATTTTGGGGTAATCATCACCGGCAATTTTTCAACAATGTCTCTCATTATTTCAAATGAGGCACTGCCTGAACCTACAATGATTCCAGCTCTTAAAACCGTGACGGGTGTTGTTCCGGCTCTCAATATTTTTTCAACACCCAATCTTGACTCAAGATGTTTGGATAAATATTTTTCATTTACAATGCCACTGAGGTAAATAATTTGCCGACAATTGGTTTGCTGAATAAGAGTAAGAAAACTCATTGCCACAGCAGCTTCCTGCTCCACAAAATTGTCTTTGTTATTCATGGAATGTACCAGGTAAAATGCCACGTCAATTTCTTTTGGAAAAATTATATCTGCTGAATTTTCTAAAAAATCAATTTCTATTGTTTGTAGATTTTCATGCTGATGATCCGTTTCAAACCTGAGACGGTTTCTTACACAACAAT
>JAYWAU010000354.1:0-3932 GCA_043782265.1 Ferruginibacter sp.
GTTATGGTTATGGGTGTTCCGGAAAGCCCCCGCTGGTTGGTTACAAAAAAGAACGACCTGGCAAAAGCAAAAGAGACCTTGTTGCTTATTGGTGTTGAAGATGCGGATGCAGAAATTGCCTCCATAATAAAAAGTAACCTCCATGAATCTCCCGGAGGAAAAGCAGCCGCTTTTTTTAGTGCCAAACACAAAGTCATTATATCGCTGGCATTTCTAATTGCATTTTTTAACCAGCTTTCAGGCATTAATTTTATATTGTATTACGCCCCGGAAATTCTCTCTAAAATTGGGTTAGGTGCAAAAGACTCTCTGCTAAATTCTATTGCAATTGGCGGCACCAATTTAGTTTTCACTTTTGCAGGCCTCTACTTAATAGATAAACTTGGCAGAAAAAAATTACTGTTGATTGGCTCGCTTGGTTATATACTTAGCCTTACTATGGTAGCAGTTTGTTTTGCATTGCACACAAGCCCGGTATTGCTAATGAGTTTTTTATTACTCTTTATCGCTTCACATGCTGTAGGTCAGGGAGCAGTTATCTGGGTTTTTATTTCAGAAATTTTTCCCAATAAAATTCGGGCTACGGGACAATCTTTTGGTGCCAGCGTGCACTGGGTATTTGCTGCCATTATTACACTCATTACACCATTTTTTTTAGATGATAAAGATGGTGTTTTTAAAGATAACCCCTGGCCAATTTTTGCATTTTTTGCAGGTATGATGGTATTGCAATTGATATGGGTACTCACTAAAATGCCTGAAACAAAAGGAGTTTCGCTGGAAGAACTGGAGGCCCGGTTATTAAAATAATAAATCTTTCCGTTGTTAATAACCCTGCAGACTTGATGAACCATTCCATCATGCAGGGTTATTCTTTATCTCAACACCTCGTGCAATATCGCAAGCGTTTTCATTTGCCCAAAATCAGGAATATGCAATGCGTAATAATCCTGGTAATGTAACAGTAATTTTCTTCTGGTATCGTGATGCAATTTTATATCCTCCAATTCAAAAGGTTGCATTACTTTCAATAACTGCGAGGTAATAATGGCTTGTTCTCCTTCAATAAAATCAGGATGAGCCGGTTGCTCAACTACAAAACTACCCTCCTTAAGATCTAATACCTGTTGGTTGGTATCATAATCATCATTCATTTTAAACCCAAAAAAATGGGTAAGATGCAGTGAAAAATACAAAGCCATATTAGCAGTCACTGCTTTGTTGGCTGCATCAAGTTGTATTAACACATCTTCACAAAAATAAAACAATGCCGTGTTTTGCTCTGGTTGATGTAAACATTTTTGCAGTAACTCAACTATGTATAAAGCAATGCTGTTTTTAATAACATCACTTAAAATCTGTTGATACAAAAAATCCCATTTAAATTCTTTAATGCGCTGCATTGTTTGAAGGTCATTGTGATAAACTATAAGGTCTAAAATGGCTCCCGGCTGAAAATGATTTGCTTTGGCAGAAGATTTTTTGCTGGTGCGTACACCATTTACCATATAAGTTTGCACACCGAGTAATTCAGTAAAAATAGTAACTACCACACTGGTTTCACCATATTTAATGGTGCGTAAAACGATGCCTTTTGTTTTGTGTGTCATGCTCTTTTATCCAGGTTATCTTAAAGAATAATATTCTAATTTCCTGAAACCGGTTTTATGGTTTGTAGCTTCCTGTAGTTAAAAACTTTTTAATAAAAAGATATAAAGGTAGCTGTAAACAAACTTTGGCAGTACCGGCTTATGGCTAAGCAATTTAAAAAGTCTTTCTTTGCAAGTCATTTTACATTATTAACCAATAAATACTCTTTACCATGTGGCAGCGCCTGGGAAAATTTGTTTTACAATATCGGTTACCGCTATTAATAACCTTGTTTGTAATAACAGGCATTATGGGATATTTCGCCAACAAGGTTACTTTAAGTTACGAGTTTGCAAAAGCTATCCCTTCAGACAACCCTAAATACCGGGATTATGTTGCTTTTCGTCAAAAATTTGGCGACGATGGTAACTTATTGGTAGTAGGTGTACAAACTGATAAAATTTTTGAATTAAACACTTTCAAATCATACCTGCATTTAGAGGAACAATTGAAAAAAGTAAGCAATGTAGAGAACATATTAAGTGTACCATCCTCTATCACATTGCATAAAGATGAATTGACAGAAAAATTAATACCGCTCAAAATATTTGCTGACAGCATCTCTACCCAAGCTGAGCTTGATTCAGCAAAAGCTGTTTTTTTTAACCAGCCCTTTTACAAATCCCTGTTGTATAATCCTGATAGCAACGCCTATTTAATGGGCGTACGTATCAATAAGGATTCACTTAATTCACCCAAACGCACCAAGATAGTAAATGACATAAGTGAAGCCGTAAAAGCATTTGAAACTGAAACAAAAATAGCTACCCATCTCAGTGGTTTACCATTGATACGCACCCTTGTATCTGATAAAATTAAAAGAGAAATGAAACTTTTTTTAATTGGATCGCTCATTTTAAGTGCACTGATTTTATTGGTTTTCTTTCGTTCTTTAAGCACTACCATCCTGTCGTTGCTGGTAGTAATTTTAGGTGTAATATGGAGCGTTGGTTTACTATACCTGTGTGGTTATAAAATTACGTTGTTAACGGCATTAACGCCTCCGTTAGTAGTGGTGATAGGCATCCCAAACTGCATTTACTTTATTAATAAATACCATACCGCTTATCGCACCAACAGCGATAAAAATAAATCACTGGTAGATATGGTTAGCAAGATGGGAGTTGTAACCCTTTTTTGTAATATCACTGCTGCTATTGGGTTTGCTGTATTTGCGTTAACAAGAAGTGCTATTTTAAAAGAATTTGGCGTAGTAGCAGGTATTAGCATCATGTTCATTTTTGTAATTTCTTTTATTTTGTTACCCGCTGTTTTAAGCTATTTACCTGCGCCAAAACCGGCCCAAACAAAATATTTGGATAACAGGTGGATTACCACTTTTTTACTAAGGATTGAGCATTGGGTAATGAACCATAAAAAAACTGTATTTGGTGTTACAGGTGTTGTGCTGATTGTTGCTATTATTGGAATTTTTAAACTAAAGACGGTTGCTTTTATTGTAGATGATTTACCAAAAGATGACACCATTTATACTGACCTTAAATTTTTTGAGAAAAATTTTAAAGGGGTAATGCCGCTGGAGATTGTGATAGATACTAAAAAAAGAAATGGCCTTGCAGGTATGCGTGCCCTCACTGTTTATTCAAAAGTAGATTCTTTATCTCAATACATAACAGCGCAAAAAGATATGAATAGGCCGCTTAGTATTGCTGAAGGATTAAAGTTTGCCAAACAAGCTTTTTATGATGGCGATTCGGTTAATTATCTTTTACCCAACTCTTTTGACGGAGCTTTTGTTGGAGAATATTTAAAGCCTGGTAAAAGTGACAGCAGTGGCAAAAATAACTTAGCAAAAATGCTCACTGCCTTTATGGATAGCTCCAGGCAATCTACCCGTGTAAGTATAAGCATGGCGGATGTTGGTACCGTACAATTGCCAATATTACTTAGTGGCATACAACAGCAAACAGATAAACTTTTTGATACAGCACAATACAAAGTAACACTAACAGGCAGCAGCATAACTTTTTTAGAAGGAAGCCGCTTTATCATCAATGGATTAAAGGAAAGTATTCTCTATGCCTTTTTATTAATTGCTGTTTGCATGCTCTACTTATTTAAATCTGCCAGGATATTGATTTGCTCTTTAATCCCCAATATTATTCCGTTAGTTATAACAGCTGGTGTAATGGGCTGGGCTGGCATACCACTAAAACCGTCTACAGTATTGATTTTTAGCGTTGCCTTAGGCATAGCCATTGATATTACCATCCGTTTTTTAGTAAACTATAAACAGGAATTACCAACCTTTAATAATGATA
>JAYWAU010000355.1:0-3927 GCA_043782265.1 Ferruginibacter sp.
ATTAAAGAAACTTATAAAAGAACATCCGCAGGAAAGCAGAAGGGAATGGATTGTATGGATGATGGAAAGAGCAGGTAAAAAGAACAGTAATAATAGTGACTGGCAATTTTGGCAGCAACATAACAAGCCAATTGAAATAGTAAATGAAAAGATGTTTGCAGAGATCGTATTTTACATTCATCAAAACCCTGTGGTAAGCGGGTTTGTGTATGAAGCAGCACAATGGATATACAGCAGCGCAAAACACTTTGCAAAAAATGACGGCATTATTAAACTGGCTGAGTTTTAGTAAGGAGTGTTTACTTTGAAGAGCCAACTAGGCACAAGAAAAGCCAACGCACATTGCCCGCCCGCCATCCTTGCGCCAATGCAAGCGTTTACCAGTTTGAAGAGGTGCTTGCGCCAATAGGGGGACGTTGCTGGCAAAACATTACATGCTATCATACACCATTTAGGCTATTCACATTGTGTGTATATTTGTTTGGCAACAGAAGTTTTTTCACAAACTCTCGTTGGCTGCAAGCTTAAATCCGAAAATTCGACACAATGAGAATATATAAAATTCTTTTCGTTTCTCTATCTTTTACGACAATGATAAGTTGTAAGAAAAATGTTACCAATAAAGTAACTACAATATCAGGTAGACTTTTGGAAAGTAGTAGCAATCCTATTCCTGTAAGCAGTTATAAATTGACATTAAATCAAAATCAAGTACTAAGTCCTTTTGGCAGCTATAGCGGAATTGAGCAAACTGTTAAGACTGACAATGACGGTAAGTTTAGCTTTTCTTATTCGCTAAAAACTGGAAGTGGTGTTGGCTCTGGTAGCACCAATCCAAATACTCTTTACATTTCAAGTTTTGATACATTAAAATATAGAAATTTGTACCCTGAATTCAATCCAATATCAGTAAGTGTAGACACAACCCTCAACACATTTTATCTCTATAAGAAAATTGACAAGCTGGTAAGAAAGGTAAAGTTTGACAACCCATTAAATAGTGGTGAGGTATTACAAGTAATAACGACCGACGCTGCTGGAGCTCAATATGAAAATTTGACAGGACCAATTGCAGCAGGTACAACACTTATAGTTGACACCATTAGTAACTATAAAATTTCAAGGCTTAATTTGCAAACAAAAAAATATACTGTTTTGTCTGTCTTAAAGAAACCAATGTATCAGACTGACTTGAATATTTTTTTAGACATTGGAGATGAAAATTATCGAGAGATATTAATGACGTACTAAAAAGCCAGCAGCCAACTGTCAGCACGTTATTAATATTTAGTAATAAAAAGTTACCGCATGGAAGATCAGTAACAAGAAGGCACAGGAGAAGGACACCTGCGCCAGATGGAGGCACGGCTGGCCCCGGTGTTAGAAGGAATCCTGTTTCAACTGGCCCGGTGTTTGTGCTCGATTAATACATACACAAACAAATAAATCGGAATAATATGAAAAAGAATACCATCTGCCTGTGGTACAATCATGATGCAGAAGCGGCTGCGCAGTTTTACGCCCAAACCTTTCCGGACAGTACCGTCGGCGCAGTGCACCGGGCTCCGTCCGACTTTCCCAACGGCAGGAAGGGCGACGTGCTGACAGTTGAATTTACGGTATGCGGCGTACCCTGCATCGGACTCAACGGCGGAGATACATTTAAGCACAGCGAGGCGTTTTCCTTTCAGATTTGCACTGAGGATCAGGAAGAGACTGACCGCTACTGGAACGCAATTGTTGGGGGCGGTGGTGCGGAAAGCCAATGCGGCTGGTGCAAGGACAAGTGGGGGCTGTCGTGGCAGATAACGCCACGGGTTTTAACTGAAGCGATGACAAAGGGTGGTGCTGTTGCGAAACGTGCGTTCGAAGCGATGATGGATATGCACAAGATTGATGTTGCCAGGATTAAGGCGGCGGTAAACGCTGAACTTGTTTGAGCATCTCTACCGGGCGCAGGAGTGCACTAGGCGAACGAAATGCTACCAGGCGCTGGAATGAGGCGATGGTTTTGCAGGGTTGGGTTTCCAGTGTCAGCACGTTACTACTATCTTGTAATAAAAAGTTGCCGCATGCAAGATCAGTAACAAGAAGGCACAGGAGAAGGACACCTGCGAAACTATACTCCTTTTTAGCTATTCACATTGTGTGTATATTTGTTTGGTAGCGCAGGTTTTTTCACAAACTCTGTTTCCGTGATTGGTGTAAAATCTTCCACCCCCAAGGCGGGTGTCCCTCACCCAGAAGTAGTAAGAAAACGTTGTAATAATAATACAATGTATATAACATCAGACGACTGGTTAACAATACTTATTTTTATAATCGTATAGTATATATTTACGTATTGTGCGTCATACTTGACGACGACAGTGAACATTAATCAAACAAACCTCAAATTAGTATATGAATAAACATATCACCCTTATTTTATCTTTTGCATTGAGCGTTTCAGCTCTGCTTATTTCCTGCAACAACACAAAAACTTCCTCTCAAAATAATTATGGATCAAAAACAATAGAACTGATTCATATTGTTGACAGCAATCCCAAAATAAAATCATTGTTGATTGAAGCTATTAATAAAGCACATAAGATAAATCCCGATACAGCCACGAATCCCGTACAGAATCTCGATGACTTTTATAAATTCATTTCATGGGCTGAAACTGCAATGCCTTGGGATTTGGTTCGCAACACCGAACACGCAACACTTTACAACAGAATTGACCAAAGTTTGGCGTATCTTTTTTTTATCACAGACATTCCTTTACCTGAATTGAAAGGCAAAGGATACTACAATAATTCTTTGCAGTATGAAGAACCATTTTGTTCATGGCTCACAAGTTTTGATAAAGGATGGGGAAGTTTTCTTGATTCCAAAGAATCATGGAACACAAACTATTATCAGCTTGCACTAACTGAAGATAAATTCGGTTTAACTAACAATTGGTATGAAGACAGTTCAAACTGGAAAACATTCAACCAGTTTTTTTCAAGGCGACTTAAATCTCCTGATACAAGACCAATTACCTTTCCCGAAGATGAATCTGTTGTAATTTCTCCTGCTGATGCGGCACCCCAAGGCACCTGGACTATTGACAATAATTCCAACATCGTTGATGAAATAGGTGTTGCTGTAAAATCGGACAAGCTTCATTCAATTAAAGAACTGATTGGCGAAAAAAGCAAGTACAAAGATGCATTTGCAAGTGGTATATTCACACATACCTTTCTTGACGTGGGTGATTATCACCGCTATCATTTTCCGTTAAGTGGAGTGATAAAGGAAGTTAGAATAATTCCTGCAACGAATACTTCGGGAGGCTTTATTAAATGGGATGCCCAAAAGAAAAAATATTTATTTGATCCAACAGGGATGGGCTTTCAAACGATGGAAACAAGAGGTTGTATTATTTTAGAAACACAAAAATATGGCTTGGTTGCGTTGATGCCAATTGGAATGTCACCTGTGTCCTCAGTAAATTTTTTAGAAAAAATAAAAGAAGGAACAAAAGTTTCTAAAGGCGATGAAATGGGGTTCTTTCTTTTTGGTGGCTCTGACCTTATCATGATTTTTCAAAAACAGGCAGGTTTTATTCTCGATGCCCCAAAAGAAGTAACAGGCGAATCATATAAACACTTGCTGATGGGTGAACGATATGGGAAAGTCTCTAATAATGCAAAAGCAAAATAATTGTAACTGATAATAAAGCGACAATAAGTGCACATGTCAACAAATATTTAAGCTTTGTAGACACACTAGCACGAACGCACAATAAAAGTATTGGCAAAAGCTGGGCAGCCTTAAGCCGTGTTGCATCATTCGCAAAGTCTCGTCCTGAAATCGATAGACTTCGCTTGCTACGTTGAATAACTATGACAACTTTCTTAACTTCATCAGTAGCTTCAGAAATAAGCCTGGAACTTA
>JAYWAU010000356.1:0-3914 GCA_043782265.1 Ferruginibacter sp.
AGCGACAGTACCGATTTAATTGCAGTAAATAATGAGCTGAGTGTATATAAAAGACAAATTGATGCTGCAAAACTGATGCTGGACAGCGGTGTTATTTCGTTGGTTGATTTTGAAAGGAGAAGAGTGAATTACCAAAACGCAGCCGCAAAAAAGATTAGTGCAGAAAATAAATATTCGCAAAGCAAACAGGAGCTTATTATTTTAAGAATTGAAAAAAATAGCATCGTACAGGAATACACGGACAAAATCTCTAAAGCAGAAGGCGATAAGTATTCATCACTTTCAAGTGCGGCTGCTACGGAAGCAGATGTGGCGAAACTTAAAAATATTTATTCCAGCTATGATGCCAGAAATCAATTGTACTATATTAAAGCGCCCCAAAACGGCCAGGTTACCAAAGCTAAAAAGGCGGGTATTGGGGAGATGTTGAAAGAAGGAGAAATGACTGTAGAAATTGTACCTACCAACATACAATATGCAGTTGAGCTGTTTGTGGAACCAATGGACCTGCCATTGATAAATATTGGGCAAAAAGTTCGCTTTGTTTTTGATGGTTTCCCGGCAATAGTATTTAGTGGATGGCCAACAAACAGTTATGGAACTTTTGGCGGAAAAGTGTCAGCAGTTGAAACATCTGTAAGCGACAACGGCAAGTTTAGAGTCTTGGTGGCCGAAGATCCGGAAGATAAAAAGTGGCCGGTGCAGTTAAAAATGGGCGGTGGTGCAAATGGCATAGCGCTATTGAAAGATGTTCGTATTTATTATGAATTATGGAGAAATATTAATGGCTTTCCACCGGATTATTATAAGCAATCCGAAATAAAAGATGCAAAAAATAACAAAGATGAATAGTGTGCAATCTATTGGAAGGATATGTTTTGTTATACTTATTATTTTTTTCAGAACAATAGTATGTAGCCTTGCACAGGATCAAAAGACGCAGGTATTTACTGAAGGTGATTTTATCCGGCAGGTAAAGCAATATCATCCTGTTGCAATGCAGGCAAATATCACCATTGAAAAAGCTGCTGCAACATTGCTGTCAGCTAAAGGAAGTTTTGACCCTGCCATTGCCTTTGAGGCCAGTAGAAAAACTTTTGATGGTAAAAATTATTATTTTTATACCAACCCGGAATTAATTATTCCATTGCCAGTTGGCAATATCAAAACCGGTATTGAAAATAATGGTGGCGATTATATTACATCCGAAGTTACTAAGGGCAAATCAAGTTATCTGGGCGTAGAAATTCCTTTGGCCAAAGGGTTGCTATTAGATAAAAGACGTGCCACACTACAACAGGCAAAACTATTCCGCAGCCAGAGTGAGCAGGAACGTTTGTTAATATTGAATGCTTTGTTGTTGGATTCTTACCTGGCATATTGGAATTGGGCAGCCAGCTATCAGCAATACACAGCTTACACCAAGTTTACTGAAATAGCAAATAACAGGTTGAGGTTGATAAGAATTGCATTTACCCAGGGAGACCGTGCACTGATAGATACCGTGGAAGCATATACTCAACTTCAGAATTATCAACTGATGCAGTCGGAAGCCTTTTTTAAATTTACCAATGCAAAGCTGGAGTTGAGTAATTATTTATGGTTTGAAAATTATATAGGGTATCAATTACCTGATAATTATTTACCTGATAGTTTGAATTTTAATATTGTAATCCCATATCAAAGTGCAGAAGAATTAATTACTCAATCAACGCTGCAAAATCCAGCTTTAAAAGTGTATGATTTTAAATTAAGTAGCTTAGAAGTTGAACGAAAATTAAAACGACAGAGCTTGCTACCTTATTTGTCAGTAAAAGCAAATTTGCTCAATAAAGATTACTACGCTCTCAAAAATTTAAGTGCCAACTTTATCCAGAATAATTACCAATGGGGCATAGATTTTAAAATCCCCTTATTTTTAAGAGAAGCCCGTGGCGATTATAAAAATGCCCAATTAAAAATTAAAGAAACTAACCTGGACTTCATCAATAAACGCCAGCAAACAGAGAATAAAATACGCAGTTATTATACTGAGTTAATTGCTTTAGCTGGCCAGTTGCAAACTGCGCAAAGCATGTTTTATAATTACCAATATCTATTACGCAGCGAAGAATTAAAATTTGCTCAGGGCGAAAGTTCCCTTTTTTTAGTAAACAGCCGGGAAACAAAAGTGATTGAATTGTTGCAAAAAAGAATTGAGTTGGCTTCAAAATGGTATAAGGCGAAATACGCTCTTGAATGGGCAGCTGGTAAATTATTTTAAACCGCATCGGCAATCAATTATTTTTAATGAGCATTCGCAAGTTGGTTTATTCTATTCATCTATCAATATATTTTACGCTCCTCATAACCCCGTCTGCAATTGAAAAACCTTACGGCGGTTGAAAAAAAACTATTCCATTTATTTTAAAATCCGTTATTAACCCGACAGGGCTTAGAGCCGCCGTCGGGGTTGACTAAAAATAAATAGCCATTACATTTTTGATGTAATTCAATTTCCCTCTTTGAAGAAATATCTTTTTAATTAACCAGGAAAACGTTGCAGAATAATACATGACTTTATTAATAGCTTTTTTTTTAAAAGTAACCTTTTTCAATTGAGAGAAAATACATAAATATATTTTATGGTTATTATAGAAAAGATAAATGAATACTTATGAATATATCTACTCATTTTTGCATTATCAAACTAAAAAAATAATAAGATTATGACAAAAATTACTGTAGCAAAAGGTGATGGGATAGGGCCAGAAATAATGGATGCCACATTGGATATTATTTTGGCAGCAGGAGCCAAAATTGAAATTGAAGAAATAGAAGTAGGAGAGAAAGTTTACCTGGCTGGTAACACTGCAGGTATTGCCCCCGAATCCTGGGAAATTATCAGGCGAAATAAGATTTTCTTAAAAGCGCCAATTACAACGCCGCAGGGTGGTGGGTATAAAAGCCTAAATGTAACTACCAGGAAATTTCTTGGCCTTTACTCCAATGTGCGCCCATGCAGGAGTCTGCATCCGTTTGTCAGCACCAAGCACCCCATAATGGATCTGGTGATAGTAAGAGAAAATGAAGAAGATCTATATGCCGGTATCGAACATCAACAAACTGATGAAGTAGTCCAGTGCCTGAAATTAATCAGCAGGCCGGGTTGTGAAAAGATAGTCCGGTATGCCTTTGAATATGCCAAACAACAGGGACGTAAAAAAGTGACCTGTTTTACTAAAGACAATATTATGAAACAGAGCGATGGCTTGTTTCACCAGGTATTTGATGAGATAGCAAAAGAATATCCTGAAATAGAAAATGAGCACTGGATTATTGATATCGGTGCGGCTAAGCTGGCAGACACTCCTGAAATATTTGATGTGCTGGTTATGCCCAATTTATATGGTGATGTATTATCAGATGTAGCTGCACAAATAACCGGCTCAGTGGGTTTGGCTGGCTCGGCAAATATTGGTGAAGAGTGTGCCATGTTTGAAGCCATTCACGGTTCTGCCCCACGCAGGGCTGGGCAAAATGCAGCAAATCCATCTGGCTTGCTACAGGGGGCTGTAATGATGCTTAATCATATTGGCCAAACGGATATTGCAGAGAAAGTTCAAAATGCCTGGCTTAAAACCATTGAAAACGGTATTCATACTTATGATATTTTTAAAGAAGGAACGAGTAAGCAGCAAGTTGGAACAAAAGAATTTGCCAAAGCTGTGATAGCCAATTTAGGCCATAAACCTTCCGTGTTTAAACCTGTTTCTTATGCAAAAGACATCCCACTAAACTTACCAAAATACCAAAGAAAACCTTCTGCTGAGAAAGAGTTGGCTGGTGTTGATGTCTTCGTCCATTGGACTGGAACTAACCCCAACGAACTGGCTTCCATTATTCATAAGATAGAGCAGCCAGGTATAAATCTA
>JAYWAU010000357.1:0-10801 GCA_043782265.1 Ferruginibacter sp.
AGATTCAAAAAGCTTTGGGGAAGTAAATTTTAAACCAATTTTTTTGTGGCGCATATCTCCTAAGCTTTTTGTTGAAGCCGAAATGGAAATAGAAACCGGCGGTGGCAGTGCTGATTTGGGGCTTGAATATGCCAACATGTGCTATGCAGTTAACCCTTATCTTACTTTACATGCGGGGCGTTTTTTGCCTAAGTTTGGAGCCTATCGAGGCCGTCTGGCCGAAGGCTTTATGAACCGTTTTGCTTCGAAGCCAACGGGTTTTGGCGATGGAGGAATTGGGGCTTCTGTTGAAACCGGGGTAGGAGCATTAGGTGCTTTACCTTTCGGCGATATAAAAATTTTATACGACCTATACCTCGTTAACGGACCTCATTTGTTTACCGATACCTTAAATGCCGGGCAATTTGATTACGAAGCATACATTTCCAATAATAATAGCATGGCAGTGGGTGGACGACTTGCAATACTTCCGTTTTCAAAATCAAATCTTGAATTGGGTTTCTCTTTTCAACACAAAGCTAAAACGGGAGATCTTGGTTCACCCAATGAAAATGTAAGTCTTGATATGCAGGCAATTGATCTTAACTACTATGAAAATATTAAAGACATCAAAAGTACGTTGCGTATTTCAGGCGAATTAAGACATCAGAAAGTGGGAAGCAATGCAGTTTATCTTCAATCTGATAGCGAAACCAAATATAAATTTAGTAACACACCTACAGCATGGTATTTATCTACAAGTATCAGGCCTTCGCTGGTTGATAATAAATTTTTCAGGAACCTGGAATTTGCCTACCGGTACTCAAGTTATACAAGGCCTGCGTCCGCACCATGGGGCGGTAGTAATTTAACATCAAATGAATTTGCACTTGATTATTGGTTGCATTGGAATAGCCTGGTAAAATTTTCATACCAGTCAAAAAAAGAGGAGCCTAAAACATTTTATGCATCCGTTGTATTTGGTTTTTAACACTTAAAAAAAATTGTATGAAAAATATATTCATTGCCATTAGCATCATTTGCATTTTTATTACAACCGGTGCTGTAATGTCGGGTTGTTATGTATCAGCCAAAGTAGCAAATAAATCTGGTGCTCAATTATGGGGCGAAAACTGCAACAGGTGTCACAATGCACCAGCCCCTGGAGAATTTAATAATGATAACTGGGATTTGGTAGGAACCCACATGCAGCTAAGAGCCAATATTACAAAAACAGATATGGAAAAAATAATAGAATTTTTAAAGAGTGCTAATAATTAATTATAAAACAGCACTTGCTGACAGAGTTAATCTGAAAAAATAAGTTTAAAACTGACACCAGTGTTTATTTATAAATTGTGTTCTTCCCAGAAACGTCTCTGTCAATGGTTTGTTTCCCCATGACCAACTTCGCTTTGATAAAAAAAATCTCTGCCCAGTTTGATTCACCAGGTACTACCGCTGTAGCATTTTGCCGGGTAGCATAATGATGCCTTTTAGTAAACCCAAAACGCCATCTACTGCAATACCGAGTATCCTGAAGGGAAGGGTGAGTATCCAAAAAACAGGATATAGCACCAACGCCAAAATAGCCAGCGGCCAGCAAAGAATAAAGAGGATTATCCAGACAATGAATGAAAACATACGACGAAGATAAATACCGAATGGATGTTACCCAAGTGAAATTACATGAACGGCTTTCACTTACTGTTGCAGAAATATATTAGCTGAACGAAATGATCACAGGCGCAGTAATGAGGCGAAGGTTTTGCAGGGCAGGTTTCCAGTTACAACACGTTATTGATAGTTGGTAATGAGTAGTTGCCGTATTGAAGACTAGTAACATAGCGGCACTGAAGAAGGAGATCTTCTCCAGGTGAAAGGGGTTCAAAAAAATTGCAAAACAAATCATTTCATTACCTTAGCACTATGGTAGTGATAAAAAGTCATGCAGAATTTGAATCGCATTTAGGCAAAGAAATAGGGGTATCTTCCTGGCATCAAATAACTCAGCAACAGATAAACAACTTCGCCGATGCTACCCTCGACCATCAGTGGATACATGTGGATGCAGAAAGAGCTAAAACAGAAAGTCCTTTTAAAACTACCATTGCACATGGCTACCTCACACTCTCTCTAGTGCCCTTTTTCTGGAAACAGATTGCAAAGGTGCAGAACCTTAAGATGGAAGTAAATTACGGTATAGAGCAGCTCAAGTTTGGGCAGGCCGTACTTGTAAACAGCGAAGTGCGTTGCAGGGTTTCACTTAAATCTATAATCAACTTAAGAGGCACAACCAAAGCCACGCTCTTTATTCAATTGGAAATAAAAGACCAGCCAAAACACGCCTTTACCGGCGACGTTGTATTTCTCTACCATTTTATGTAAGCCGATTATTTTCCCCAAATGGTTTAATCAGGTGAACCTGTTTTACTTTGTTGATTTACTCATGATCCACTGTTGGTTACAAAAAATGAGGCCGGTATGGGGGGAATAAATTGAGCTGATAAAACCAGTACTTATTTAATAACTTCGTTTTCATTCTTTAATTTGATGGCTCACTTTTTATATAATCTTAAGGGCGAATTTACTGTGTTGAATTTGCTGGTGTTATTGCTGTTATTTGCGTTTATTTTTTACAGGTATAAAAAAAGAAAAACTGCAATCATTTTATTAAGTGTTACTGTGCTGCTGTTTTTGAGTTCTTCCACTGCCTATTTACCCACTTACCTGGCTGGCAGGTTAGAAAGTAAGTACCTGCCTTACAGGCAGCAAAATAATTTTAATGATTCAGAAAAAGTATTGATTCATGTGTTGGGAAGCGGGTATGTATTAGACAAGCGATTACCCGCCAATGCACAAATTGGATGGTGTGCATTAGGGAGGTTGGCGGAGGCCATCAGGATTCACAGAATGATAAAAAATAGTGTTATTATTTGCTCAGGATATTCCCCGCTTGGTTTAGAAACCCAGGCACAGGTTACCAAAAGGGCTGCTATTACTTTAGGGGTTGCCGCGGATAAACTGGAAACACTTGATTTGCCCAGCACCACTAAAGAAGAAGCCAGTGAGTTAGCGGGCCATTACAGTAAAAAATCTACTTTAATCATTGTTACCGATGCTATTCATATGCCGAGGGCTATAAAATTATTTCAAGCGCAGGGCTTTAATCCGATAGCTGCCCCAACAAATTATAAAATGAATGAAGGCCCCGTTCAGGAAGGGATACAATGGTGGCCTTCTTTGGACCGCATTGGTTTAATGAATTACGTGATGCACGAATACATAAGTAACTTAAAAGCTGCACTTTTAAACTAACAGCTTAATTACAACACTGTGCTGCTTATTCCCTTCCCGGCAACGTCTTATTTCTCCCTCGCCTTTGTGTTAGCCAATGTTTACTGGTTACAGATTTCAATATTGAAAAGCAGTAACAATCAGACACACAAAAAAGTGCCATCTGCGGCTAGTTGAGAGATGTGGTATAGCAATGAATTACAAATTAAACTTTACTGAAACAACCGGAAAATATTGCACATGAAAATTACTGCCAGATTGTATATAAGCCGATTCATTTTTTATTTTTACCGAATAAGCCTTATGCTTATTACGATTAGCAGCAATAAACAGCGGGATGCTACCGCCTATCATAGCTAAACCAGTCACCCCAAGTACAGGGCCATAGGCTGTTGGAGTACCGAAGACAGCATCCACAAGGTCAACAGTTGCAGTAACGGCCACGCCCGCTATAATCACGGCGGTTCCTGTTCCTGCTAATACCCAGCCCCAGGTTTTTTGAACGTGACTTTTGTGTAAATATTCTTTTTTAGTTAATGATGTTACCATTGGTTGAGATTGGCCTATGCAGTAATTGCTGATTGCCAAAAACAGCATTAAATAAATTGCTTTCATGATTTTAAGTTTTAATGGTGTAAAGCTATAATCCTTAATTGTTTACTCCTAATTAATTGCTGCAAATAGTAAAGATATGATTTGCAATAAAAACTACCGGTTAATAAAGCTAACCTGGTTTTTAGTAAATTATCATAATCAGCTTCTCCATTCAAGTAATTTTCCGTAAGATTGGCTCTTTCCTGACAACGTTTACTCCAGGGCCGGTGTGTTAGCAACGCACCTTTGCCGTGAATAAAGAAATGGAATGCATTTAAATGTTGTGGCCGAGTTTATTTAGCAGCCATTTAATTAAGATAACCGAATTGGCTGGTGATTAAACAACAATAACAGGATAGGCGTTTATTGGGTATATTTGATTTTATCTTTTATTAAAAAATTATCTACATGATCATTAAAAATACAACTGCATTTTCTGCGAAACTACTGTTTACAGTTCTCATCGGCGTTTGCCTTACAGCCAGTTGTTTTGCTCAAACCAATGGCACTACCATTACATTAGGAGGCACTGCCATACACACCGTAGGGAAATTGCCCGCCGTAGGTACACCCGTGAAAGACTTTACATTAACCGGTGTTGACCTTAAAGAAAAAACGTTAACAGACTTTAAAGGAAAATATGTTATCATGAATATTTTTCCGAGTGTTAACACAGGAGTATGCTCTAAGTCTGTAAGAAAATTTAATGAAGACGCTGCGAAGCTCAGTAATACGGTGGTGCTTTGTATTTCTAAAGACCTGCCTTTTGCACAAAAACAATTTTGTGGTGCTGAAGGTATTGATCGTGTGGTAATGCTCTCTGATTTTAGGACTGATTTTGGAAACACATATGGTGTTCAGATAGCAGATGGTCCTATGAAAGGTTTATTGAGTCGTGCAGTGGTGGTGGTTAATCCGGAAGGTAAAATTGTATACGAACAACAGGTGCCTGAAATAGGCCAGGAGCCTGATTATGCAGCCGCAATAGCTGCAGTAAAATAAACACCTTTTTATTTTGCAATCGGTTTTTACCCGTTGCCTGTAGGGGCAGCGGGTAACTAATTTCGCTATTGAAAAGTTGCCGGATTCGAATAACCGTAACAACACAGCACAGAAAATATTCCTGCCCTTAAGGGTAAATTTATTTAACCCGAATAATATGTTGAAGGTTATTGTATCCCGTTGTTTTATCCGCCATATTTTCATTGGCCAGCAGCACGGCGTATTCAGCACGGTTAGCCAATGTAGTACTGGCATCGGGTAAATATAAAAACAGTTGAAAACTACCGGCACTCATATCCGCAGGAAGTTGTACGTTTTCTTTTATGTGATGGGTACCGCTAAACCAACGCCGTGGATCAGCCTTTAGCGAAATGGTGTATTCTTTTTTTGTGTTGGTATTTCTAAAAATAATTTTAACCCGCCTGGGATTGTACAAAGCTGCATAACCAACATTTGCTATTGTAAAATCAATTGTTAGCTGCTCCTTTTTATTTAGTTGAAGTGGCAATACTGCCTTTCGCAACACAAACCGATAGCCAAGTTTTCTTTTTATATTGAACAAACAGCCGCTACTGTCCCAGTCATTATTTACATCATTATTGTAACCCGCATTTAGGTAACTGTAATGCATACGTTGCATTTCTTTTTCTGCATAGCCTGCGGGGGCACAATCATTTTGCGGGCTAAAACTATCATCGCAGGTTTCTCCGCCAACAACCGTAAATTTTGTATCGGCTTCAATGTATTTTCTTAGCACGGCATTGGCTGGTTGCCTTGGCTGATGAGAACTTCCATAGTCGTAAAAAGTACCATAATCATCTGCACCCGATAAAAAACAATCATTGTGAAAACCAATTCTTGATTGATAAGAATCATTAAACGCTGCCCTAAATGTAAGTGGAATACTTGTTGTTGGAGCAGATGGTCCATATACAAATTTTTGCTTTATTTGGGGTGTTCTAACCTGCACCATCCTGTTTTTGGGTAATGCATCAAGTAGGGCTTTCAATAATTCATTCCGCAGAATCCAGCTGCTGTCAAGCACTTTTCCAACTCCATTGGTAGATGCATCGCCAAAGTAATCTGTAAAATAATTTTCTCCCCAAATGCCAATAAAACCCTCCTGCATTACTGCTATAACAGCTGCATTTTGTTGCAGTAACGGCTTTAGTTGGTTAATATGATTCAATACAATATCCCGGGGCGCATCGCCATAAGGCGGACAGATTTTATACTCATCCGTACAATCTCCTGTATGAGAACTGTTGGTGTATGCAAACCGCAGAATCATCTTTAAACCTGCGGCACGTACAGCATCAAAATCTTTTTGAAGACTGGCTAAAAAGGAAACGGATAAAGGCTGGTTTTTAAAAGTATCCAATTCGTACCCACGATAAATTAAACTTGCATTAACGGTATAACTTGCTTTTCCGATGCGTTGCGGACTATCACGGTAAGCCTTTAGTTTTTCTACATCCAGCAAAATAAAATTACTTGCCCTTGTTCCTGAAGGAATATAAAAACCTCTTTCAGGATTCACCATGTCCTCCCGGCTTTCTTTATATTCAATGGTTTTGTTTTGAGCCGCTGCAATACATGCAGGAAAATAAAACAACAAAAAAAATGGAGATCTTATCATTGGATTACCAGTTTTTATATTGATTGTTTATAACACAAATAATTATACCCCTAAAGTTACGTTGCACAAACTGTTGTTTAAAAATTAACCGTATCAGTACATGTATATAATTTTTTCAAGTAGAAGGAATGAGGTATTGCTTTTACAGAAAGGTTTTAGTGTCGGCGGTTTACTAATACGTTGATCTATGATTTTTTTGATTAGATGATTGTTATTAAAAAACACCGTTATAAAATACTCAATTACAAAAATCACAAAAATCAAATAAATGATAGTTTAAACACAATGTGTAAGGTGCTGGAATTTGGCAATTGCTTTGCGAAAAATTTCGCACATCAGCAGAGTGCTAACTGCTGCTGATGACAACCCAGATGAAGATTAGTAAGCGGGGAGCATAGATGACGAATGCTGCGACGGGTGCTAAAATTGGAAGTACCTATATTTTTTTGTATATTACAAGTAGCCTGTTTTACGTAACTAAACTGGTTCTGTATCATTGTCAATCATTTGATAAAATTTTATTTAAAATTATGGAACAGCCAAAAGTATTCATGAGTGTTGGATCCTATTCAACTACTCAGCAAAATGAATTTATAGAGTGTATACAGAAAAGATTAAGCACCGAAAATTTAAATCCTAACACAGTTGGTAGAAATAAATTCGGGTCGGAGTCTCCTTTAAAAACAGTAAAAGATTTAATGGATGAATGCGCCGGTATGTTAGTTATTGCACTTGAAAGAACCTATTTTGAAAAAGGAATAGAGAAAAGAGGAGGCCCCCGGGAAACAAATCTTTCCATAACAAAATTTGCGACACCCTGGAATCAAATTGAATCTGCAATGGCATATACAAGGGGCTTACCAATTTTAGTAATACTGGAAAATGGGGTAAAGGCTGAGGGGCTATTGGAAAAGGGGTACGATTGGTACGTTATGAATGTAGATCCAACCCCCAATTTATTAATGACGGATGAGTTTAATGGCGTTTTATCGAGTTGGAAAACTAAGGTAGAACAGTTTAATAGCAACAGACAAAAAATAGCTGAAACTAAAACAAAGATTGATCCCACTGAATTAACAATCGGTGAGTTAATTACCAATTTAAAACCTGCACAGCTTTGGAGTATGTTGGCTGCAATAGCTGCATTATTGACGGGTGTTTTTTTTATTGGCCGACACTTTCCTGCATAACGAACAACGAAGGCTTAAAATAAGGTTTGGCGTTTGTTTGCAGCAACCTTGCATACTACGGAGCTATGTTTAAATAAATAAATTCTTACCAACAACATTGCTCACATTATAATCACGGTAGCCTGGGGTAGAAAATTATGCGCATAAAAAAAGATGAAGTACCAGCTTCATCTTTAAATTTACCACATTCGCTGTTATCAATACCGCTTAATAATATGGTACAAAAACCGGTCGGGCGTGCCAATTACACCGCTTGCTTCTCTTCTCTTTTTCAACGCATCAGATTTATAATAAGCAAATGCTTTGGCAGTGTCCATTACAGCTGTAACCAGCGATATTTTTTTATTGTCGTCTGCATCATGGCTAATCACCCTGTCGGTGATGCCGTTATCCATCCTTTCCTGCTTACCTGTTTCAAATGATTTTTGCCAGGCATCAAAATCCTTTACTGAAAAATTGGTACTGGAGCGGATGGTGGTACTGATGGTTCCGGTATCCTGCCAGGTAGCAATAACAAAAGAAATCATGGGCACACCCGTTACACCACCTTTTTGCATCGCTATTTTCAGAGAAGGGTCTTTGGTAAAGGCCTTTGCTTTGGCGATATCATCTGCTTTTAATGCTACCAATACCATATTGGTATCCACGAGGCCGCGGCCAATTACATATTTATGTAAGCCGTTTGCCAACCTGATAGAATCATGCTCTTCAAAAGACGCCAGCCATTTTACAAAATTGGCCACCTTATGTTTTACTACCACCAAATTTAAAGGTGTGGTAACAATGGTACTTACCGGCGCTGCTATTGCAGGGGTAGTAGCTGTAGTACCGGCAGCAGTGTCTGTGGCAGTGTTGGCTTTTTCTGTACTGCCGCTTCCTCCACAAGAAATTAAAAAGAATACCATGGCTGCACAAAACAGCATGGCGGTAAACCTGGATTGTTTCATTGGTTTTAATTTTAATGATGAATAAATAAACAGGAGGGCAGGGGAGATTTTCACAAGGCGTAGAGCAGTACTAATGTAACTATTTTAAATTAGTTAATGAAGTTTTATGCGGTCTTCTTTTATAATTACTGCGGTTGGCAAAAAAATCTGCCGTTGTTATTACGGCAGATTTTTTAAACACAATCCTTTGTAATAGTTTTTAAATTATTTCATTGCTTCAAATGTTAGTCAATCAATAAGACCATAGGCGTTTTGGGATGGCAAAAGTATTTGGAATAAAGAGATGGGGATCAACAAAGGCCGTTGCACATTGGCCACATACCAACGCCGTGTTTTCTTCGTTATTGATCCGGCATCCGTACGTTATATCTACGTTAGCTAACGTAGATATAACGTAGCTGTATACAACCAGTCAGCTACCAACTGCGAAGAAGACTGGGGGATGACCAGCATACATGTACCAATAAAAATTAAACCGGTATGGCTTTACAAATGGAAACCTATCTCAGTGGCAGGATGAACAATGTAGTATTCTTTAAAAGGGCAGGTACTTATATGGCAAGGTCGCTGCCTGCTACCGTAAAATTAGCTGCTGCCACCAAAGTATGCAACGGCAATTTTGGTATTGCTTCGGCCTGCGGAAAAATCCTGCGGCAATTATTGCAACCCGTACTACCTTTTCCTAAAGACAGGCGAATGCAGATACGGTTTTCGGGCGCTATTGCAAAATGGCTGGGTGCTGCTAATGCTGCTACAATACCCCCTGTAACTGCCATTCCTTTTGTAAACCAGTTCCGGTTTACCGATTGCCCGGGTGTTGCTGAAAGGTGGAAGCTGGGTTTGCTGGTGCAGCAACCTGCTGCCAATACAATTTCCCTGCATATCCCTGCTTATATACCAACACAAACCATTACCGCACCTGCACATACGGTGGTGGTTACCTGTACTATCACTGTGGCAGGATGTATGCTGATGGGTGCTGCACCAACGGGTAGCCACACCACAACGATGGAGATTCCTTATACGGATACCCTTATTCCTGCACAGACAATGGAATGGCCGCTTCCGGCGCCTGCCGGTACGGTAATCATTACGGCGATGGCGTTACGTTACCAGCTGGCAGATGGCCGGTATTGCAGTACCCCTGCATTTTTACCTGCTTCGGTTATTGATGCCCGTTATTGCTGAGTAGGCAGGTTTATTACACATGCTATCTTCAGCAAAGATTTACAGCTGGGTTAAATAATGCACTGCGGCGATTGGTTCAACATGTTGATTGAACCACTGCCGTGGTTCTTATCTCACAAACCACCCTTTGCCATTAAAAACTGCTACCTATTTAGAAAACATTGAAACAACAACTTAATGCATAAATAATATTGCAAAACTTGACTGGGTGAAAGTGCCGCACCAGGAGTAAACGTTTCAGAAAAAAAGAAAATGAGGTTTAACACAAAAAATAAAGTCTTTGCGTACTAAAGGCATAATCTTAAAATATTAAAAGAATAACCACCAAAAACTTGCAAAACAATCAATTGATTATTTACTTTAAAGGATGGAAACTGTAACCCTACAACCAATTTACCACCAGCAGCAAGATTGCATAGGTATTTATTGTGTACAAAATGTGTTGCTAAATAAATGCATAAAGGAGCAGGGGGGAGCCAAGTGGAGCCGCACCCACCATTGCTGGTACCTGCCATGCACAAAAACTAATGTTAAGCAATTGGCCAACGCCCTAAATGGTAAGGCCATTTTGCAGATAGCTGCTTTAAAAAAATACCTGCAAGAAAAGGGCAAGCAAAATTATGAATTACCCAAACAGGCAAAACTGCCACCGGTAGTAATTGCCGATATAAAAAGCGCTAAACAACCGTTTAAGAAACCTGTAGTAGAATTAAGTGAAGCCAACAATACTGCACTCGAACTATTTACACAACAGCTGGTTTTAAAAGCTTACAGCCCATCTACCATAAAAACCTATCGCAATGAATTAATGCAGTTTTTACAGGCTATTAAAAATAAACCTGCCACTGAATTTAGTACGGCTCGAATAAAAAACTATCTGCAATATTGTTTTGAAACGTTGAAATTATCAGAAGCAACATTGCACAGCAGAATGAACGCCCTTAAATTTTATTATGAACAGGTAT
>JAYWAU010000358.1:0-3890 GCA_043782265.1 Ferruginibacter sp.
TTTTACAAAATATTTTGTGACGCCCATTGATGCATTTATTACCATGAGCGAAAAAGTATTGGGCGATCTTACTCAATTTGCACCAGGCAAACCAGCGCAATTTGTCGCACATCCTTTGTATGATAATTTTGGAGAAAAGATAAGTAAAGAGGAAGCTAGAAAATACTTAGGAATTGCATTAGATGAAAAAATATTATTATTTTTTGGCTTTATAAGAAAATACAAAGGACTTGATATTTTACTAGATGCCATGAAAATATTAAAAGTCAGCAACGAAAAATTGAGCCTGTCGGATTACTTCCCTTCGAGGGCTGACTATAAATTGTTAATCGCCGGCGAATTTTATGAAGATAGAAAAGCCTACGATGAACAAATAGAAACACTCGGCATAAAAGATAGCCTGATTTTAAAAACTGCATTTATTGCAGACAGCGAAGTAAAATATTATTTATGTGCTGCCGATGTAGTGGTACAACCTTATAGAAGCGCCACACAAAGTGGTGTAACTCCTCTCGCTTACCATTTTGAAAAACCTATGATTGTAACCAATGTTGGAGGATTAGCATCGCTTGTACCGGATGATAAAGTAGGGCTGATCGCAGAACCTATGGCAGAATCAATCGCAAAAAAAATTCAGGAATACTTTCAAAAAGGAGCGGCCTATTTTCTGCCAAATCTAATTGAAGAAAAAAAGAAATATAGCTGGAGTAAAATGGTGCAAACTATTTTTGAAGTGGCAGGAATGTAACATCTAATCAAATTCATTAATTTGCATACATTATGATATACAGAAGTAAAGCTCCCTTACGTATTGGTTTAGCCGGCGGTGGCACAGATGTTAGCCCCTACAGCGATGAATATGGCGGTGCCATTTTAAATGCTACCGTCTCCTTATCGGCATATGCCAATATCGAACCCTTACCTGACAGCACTATTATTGTGCAGGCCCTTGACAGAAAAGAAGAAGAAGAGTATGACTGGGCTCCCTCTTTACCCATCAATGGAAAGTTAGATTTGTTAAAGGGTGTTTATAATCGTATTTATGCCCTGTATGGTTTACCGACAACAGGATTTCGTTTATCAACTTTTGTGGATGCTCCTGCGGGCTCTGGTTTAGGCACATCCTCCACCCTGGTGGTGGCAATATTGGGTGCTTTTGTCGAGATGCTTAAATTGCCTTTGGGTGATTACGATATTGCTCACCTTGCCTACTCCATAGAAAGGGAAGACCTTAAATTAACCGGAGGAAAACAAGATCAATATGCAGCTACATTTGGTGGCGTAAATTTTATGGAATTTTATGGCGGCGATAAAGTCATTGTAAATCCTCTGCGTATTCATCCAGAATATTTACATGAGCTGGGTAATAACCTCGTACTTTATTTTACAGCCACATCAAGAGAAAGTGCGCTCATCATTAATGAGCAGGTAAAAAATGTAAATAATAAAAACGAGAAAAGCATCGAGGCCATGCACCAGTTAAAAGAGCAGGCCAGAATGATGAAAGAAGCCTTACTGAAAGGCCGATTAAACGAATTTGGCGAGATTCTGGATTTTGGATTTCAGCAAAAACGTAAGATGGCACATAACATCAGCAACGATAAGATTGAATCTATTTATACCGCTGCAAAAGAAGCTGGTGCTACCGGCGGAAAAATAAGTGGTGCAGGTGGTGGAGGTTTTATGATATTTTACTGTCCTAATAATACCCGGTATGCGGTAATTGAAACACTAAAAACTTTTGGTGGTGAAATAAAAAATTATTCTTTCACCAAATATGGGTTAACTACCTGGACGATTTAACTGATGTGGATCAAATTTTTCTTTATACAGAAAACTAAAGCACTCTTTAGCCTTTTTAAGTTGCACGTATTGATAGAACCGTTCACTGGTTTTTTGTTGAACCTTGCCTATTTATCCAAACAATCCAAATGGATCAATCAGCATAAAAACCTTGCTTACAATGATTTTTTTAGCGGTGACCGGTCTAGAGATAAAAGATTCTGTTTGTACGGCTACCTCAATAAAGAATTTATAAAGGATAAACCGATAAATTATTTGGAGTTTGGCGTAGCCAATGGTGGTTCATTCTATTGGTGGCTTAATAACCACACCAATCAGCAATCAACTTTTTCGGGCTTTGATACCTTCTCCGGCTTACCGGAAGACTATGGCCCATTTAAAAAAGGCGACATGAGCAATGGTAATGAAATACTAAAAACGGATGACACAAGAGCTTCTTTTTACCAGGGATTGTTTCAGCAAACATTACCAGGATTTTTAAGAAATTTTAATAATCAAAAACTTACAGTAATTCATATGGATGCAGACCTGTATTCGTCTACCTTGTTTACTTTAACCTCTTTTGCTCCTTATTTAAAAAAGGGCGATATCATTTTATTTGATGAATTTTGTGTACCGACGCATGAATTTTTAGCAGTTAAAAATTTTACCGAATCATACTACATTAACCTAACACCTATTGCAGCTTCAAACAACTTTTTGTTTACAGCGCTACAGGTAAATTAAACCATTATGTCGCAGAAAATAAAAAATATCATTAGTGCTTCCATTTCGGTTAAGCAACAGTTGCTTGAAGATGAAAAAATCATCAGCACGCTAACAGATTGTGTAACGGTAATTGTAGATGCTTTTACCAAAGGCAATAAAGTATTGTTTTGTGGAAATGGCGGCAGCGCAGCAGATGCACAGCATTTGGCTGCAGAATTTAGCGGCCGTTTTTACATCGACAGAGATGCGTTGCCTGCAGAAGCATTGCATTGCAACACCAGTTACCTAACCGCTGTCGGCAACGATTACAGTTACGATGTTATTTATTCAAGAATTATTAAAGGCATCGGTAATAAGGGCGACATATTAATTGGCTTAAGCACTTCCGGCAACAGTGCAAATGTTGTAAAAGCTTTTGAAATGGCAAAGCAAAAAGAAATGATCACCATAGGCTTTACTGGTTTTACCGGTGGTGCAATGAAAGAAATTTCCGATTACTTATTAAATGTTCCATCAACCGATACCCCAAGAATACAGGAGAGCCATATTTTGTTGGGGCATATTATTTGTGAATTGGTTGAAGCAAGATTGTTTGGTAAATCTGCTGCCATGTAAAATAATATCGGTTGCAGCGAAATAAATAGTTGTTGTACAAACTAGCTCACTGTTTTGGCCATCATCGGTGCAACTTGTCTAATGAATTGGATAACCCTTTTATACAAAAAACTATGATTATC
Organism: Ferruginibacter sp.; assembly: GCA_043782265.1. Taxonomy (GTDB): domain Bacteria; phylum Bacteroidota; class Bacteroidia; order Chitinophagales; family Chitinophagaceae; genus Ferruginibacter. The sequence goes on from JAYWAU010000358.1 coordinate 3,249, forward strand.
TTTCACAAAAAGCAGAGCTGAAAGAAGAAATGTTATATCAAAAAAAGTAAATAAAAAAAAGCCGTATAAAAAAGCAACATCGTCAAAAATCCTTAAGGGCAAGAGCAGTATGATTAAAACAGCAATAATATTAGCAGGGGGTTTAGGCACCCGTTTACGCAGTGCTGTAGCCGATTTGCCAAAATGCATGGCACCAGTTGACGGAATACCATTCATAAGTTTTGTAATTGCCTATTTAAAAAAAGAAGGAATAGAAAACTTTATTTTTTCGCTGGGCTATAAAAGTGAAGCTATCATCACCTATGCAAATGCCAATTATAAAGAGCTGAACAAAAAATATGTAATTGAACCCACACAGTTGGGTACGGGTGGTGCCATTAAATTAGCTTGTAAAGAAACTGATGAAAAAAATGTGATTGTTGTAAATGGTGATACCCTGTTTTCTGCTAACCTAAAAAATCTATCGAAGTTTCATGAAAAAAATAATGCTGATTGCACCATCGCTTTAAAAGCAATGAAAGATTTTGACAGATACGGAGCAGTTGAATTAAATGACGACAACACTATTAAAGCATTTAATGAAAAACAATTTTGTGTAAATGGAACTATCAATGGTGGCATATATGCATTGTCGGTAGCAGA
>JAYWAU010000359.1:0-3886 GCA_043782265.1 Ferruginibacter sp.
GTTAGGGATCAATAACATTTTATTAATAGTATAAATGGCTTTATCTTTTTCGTCATTTTTATTATAGGCTTTAGCCAGTTCAAAATAATTTAAAATAAATCCATCTGAAATACTATTTGATTTTTCAAACGCCACAATTGCCTGTTTAAAGGAACCTTCCGGAATACTTCCATACAAAAGTTTAGCTGCAGTGCGTTCAATAAAATTAAGATTGCCTAATTCATAATTCCATCTTCCCAAAACATGCCATGCTTTAAAATTTTGAGGATCATTTTTTATTGACCTGTCTACATAAACTTTAATTTCTCTGGCAGAGATTATTTTTTCTTTCCCGCTTTTATTTAATGAGCTTCGGCCTAATGCAATTGCCATTACGCAATTTGATTCCGCATTGTTGGGATCAATTTTTAGTGCGATACCTGCGTAGGTTTTTGCGGCTTCATAATAATCACTAATTACTTTATTATCTGTTTGTCGTTTCCCTATTCTGCTGCACAATTCGCTGCATTTATTTAGAGAATAGATATTTGTTGGCTGTAGTTTTAATATCTCTTTAAACTTATTAAAAGCAGCATTTTCATCTGGAACAGATTCAAGACGATTCGCCTCTTTTGTTAAGCCAACAATATCCTGCGAAGATACTTTTATAAGAAACGGTAAAGAAAATAAAAGGATTAATAAAACCTTCATAACTAAAATATTGTAGAATAACTGATGCCCACAGTTCCCTGAAAATTACCGATAGGTGGATTTAATTTTTTTATGCTTATAGAAACTGCTTTTATTTTTTCATCAAACAATCTTACTCTTTCTGCCAATTCCTGAACCACGGTTTCAAGCAAGGGCGTTGGTTGGTCCATCACTTCTTTAATAAGTGCATGCAACGAAACATAATCTACAGATTGCTGAAGCTTTGTAATTTTTTCCTTAACTTCAAAAGAAACATCCATATTTACTTCAAAATCATTCCCCAAAATTTTTTCTTCTTTAAACATCCCATGAAAGGAACGGAATATTAAACTATGTAAATGAATGGTTAACATTAATTGCAGAATATTTAAGGTAATAAATAAACAACACCCAAAAAGTTAAAAGGCATTTACAGCCTTACTCATGCGTATTTTTGGCACTCAAATACCTTTCTGCATCTAACGCTGCCATACATCCGCTGCCAGCTGCAGTTACCGCCTGGCGATAAATTTTATCCTGTACATCGCCTGAGGCAAATACCCCTTCTACGTTTGTTTTGGAAGTTCCGGGTATAGTTAAAATGTAGCCAGCTTCATCCGTTGTTAACCAGTCTTTAAAAATATCGCTATTTGGATGATGGCCAATTGCTACAAAAAAAGCACTAACGGGAATCTCTTGTTTTTCACCTGTCTCATTATTTTTAATGCGTACTGCTTCCACTTTTTTCTCTCCTAAAATTTCGTCGGTTTCGCTATGCCAGTAAACTGTTATATTTTTTGTATTTAATACCCTTGCCTGCATTACTTTACTGGCTCTCATTTCCCCTTTTCTAACAATCATGTGTACCTGAGAACAAATATTACTGAGGTACAATGCTTCTTCAGCGGCAGTATCCCCTGCACCAATAATGGCTACTTCTTTGCCTTTAAAGAAAAACCCATCACATACTGCACAGGCACTAACACCATAGCCATTCAATCTTTGCTCACTTTCAATACCTAACCACTTGGCAGAAGCTCCGGTAGAAATAATAATGGCATCTGCTTCAATCCATTTTTCTTCATCAATCTCTATCCTGTAAGGTTGTTTAGAAAAATCTACTTTGGTGGCCAGGCCATACCTGATATCGGCTCCCATTCTTTTTGCCTGGTTTTCAAAATTTACCATCATATCCGGTCCTTGAATTCCTTCCGGATACCCGGGATAATTCTCTACTTCTGTAGTTATTGTTAACTGACCTCCTGGTTGTATTCCCTGGTATAAAACAGGTTTTAACCCTGCCCTGCTGGCATAAATAGCCGCAGTGTAACCCGCAGGTCCCGAACCAATAATTAAACAATGAATTTTTTCTACACTATTATTTTCCATATTTCTATCTTAATATTATTATCCTGTTTTAAAGGCGATTGCAAATTTACAGTAATATTCGTAATCAATTTTTGGTTGCGTTAAATGCTATTATGTCTCTGATTCACAATTTTTAAATTACAAAAATAGATTCAATAGTATTTTCCTGATTCCTTAAAAATTACAAATAGAATGAACTAAAACTTAGGTTTATTGTAAGAAATATTTGCGACATTTTTATTTTGGAACAATTAATGTTTTATAAAAAGCGCCGTACCCATAAAAAGAACCTAATGCACCATTACTAAAATTACCAATTACTTTATTCGGCTGAGAAAAAGGGTTTCCAATAGCTTGATAAGCAAATTCCCAGGTACTCCAAAAGGTATAGGTGCCTTTATCGATGTTACAAAGTTTTAGAGTTATAGTGTCCCCCTTTTTAAAATAGTTGCTATCATATGGAACGGGTTTGTTTCTGTCTATACCCGGATCCAACTGAAGTTGATACGTAGTACCATCAATTACCTGGTCGTCAAAAACAGAATTATCTCCGGGCAAATACCGGGCGTTATTCTTTTTTGTAAAATACCGCACATAATTACCAAGTCCGGGGGGGTCTGTAACTTTTATAAATAAAACTACATCGTTGCTGTCTATTGCAAATGGTGCAGGCTTCCAAAACAGAGAGTCAACTTTTTTAGCTAAAGAAGGAATACTTGTTGAAGCAGTATAAGTTTTTCCTTCAGAAGAAATTGACAATGTGTAGGAGTTGTTTAATTGTCCTTTAAATGCCGTAGCAAGATTTAAAGAATCAATACCGTATGCATATACTTTATATCCACCTAAAGCAGGATATTCATATTCTTTCATTTGATGGGTTAATGAACCATTTGAGATACTTACAACTGCATTGTGTACAAAAGAATTAGTAAGTAACTCGGGATTGATATTACTAAAAAAATCGAAACTTTTGGTTAGTATTACCTGTGGAAATTGGTCATTTTCAATAGTAGCATCTACTACTAAAACATCAGGGGCATTCTTAAGATCAAAATTGATATTTTTTTCGCAGGAAGATATTTGAATGCAAAAAAATATAAGAAACAGTACTCTTTTCATAAAGCAAAATTAAACGATAATAACAAAACTATCCCTTAATGGTTGCAAAGTAGGTTCTAATCAAAAACAAGTATGCTCCATTTGGACTTTAAATAAGATGATACTTTAAAATCTCGACATAATTGCAGTACATTTTTTTAAGTTTCCAAATCAATTACTTCTAAAATAAAAAATCTCCGGAGAATTCAATTACCGGAGATTTTGTATAAAGTAAAATTTATTATCCTAAATAGGCTTTTAAAGCACCACTATATCTTGCTTTTTGCAAACGTTTAATGGCTCTTTCTTTTATCTGTCTAATACGCTCTTTGGTAAGGTCATATTTTTGTCCTATTTGTTCAATGGTTACCCCATTTTCTCCATCTAAACCAAAATAGGCATTTACTATTTCGGCTTCTCTAGGACTAAGTGATTTTAATACCCTGCGAATTTCATTTCGTAATGAATCGTGCATTACATCCTCGTCAGTTTCAGCGCCACCTTTCAATAAATCTCCCATAGCTACATCCTCTGCTTCATGTACTGGAGCATCTAAAGAAGTGTGACGAGTGTTGCTCTGAAAAATATTATTAATCTCAGTTTCACTCATTTCAAGCAATTCGGCTAATTCTTCAGTAGATGGCTCACGTTCGTGCTCCTGTTCAAAAGCCATATAGGCTTTGTTGGCTTTATTGTAAGTTCCAATCTTGTTTTGAGGTAAGCGTACTAATCTACCTTGTTCTGCCAATGC